>JAJEBJ010000436.1 GCA_022822575.1 Alphaproteobacteria bacterium
CATCGAGCCCTTCGATGGGAACAGGTCGAAGCTGCCGTGTCAGAGGTGGTTGGCGACATCCAGGTACGCATGATCAACGGCACCGCCAAGGACGCGCTGGACTACGCCGACCACGAGGAAATCGCGCTCAAGGTGATCGCAATCGGCGGCGACAAGCTCGCACGCGGCCTCACCCTCGAAGGGCTGACCACCAGCTACTTCCTGCGTGCCTCGAAGATGTACGACACGCTGATGCAGATGGGGCGCTGGTTCGGGTACCGGCCGGGACATATTGATCTGTGCCGTCTCTACACCACCGATGATCTCGTCGAATGGTTCGAGCACATCGGGAATGCCTCGGAAGAGTTGCGCGAGGAGTTCGACTTCATGGCGGCAAGCGCCGCAACACCGCGCGAATATGGCCTCAAGGTGCAATCCCATCCGACACTGATGGTGACGTCGAGGCTCAAGATGAGGACAGCCCGGAACCTGGCCCTGTCCTTCAGCGGCAACCTTCTCGAAACCGTGACCTTCCATCGGGAGCCCTACATCCTCGAGAGGAATCTCGATGCTGTCCGGAGGCTCCTCGCAAGGCTGGGCAGATCCCGGTCCGATCCGATGCAAGTGCGCAACGGGAGGGATCAAGTCTGGGAAGGAAGCCATCTGTGGGAGGGAGTGGATGCGGACGATGTCGTCGGCTTCCTGGACGCGTACCGGAGCCATCCGGAGGCACACAAGGTCAACAGCGACCTTCTGGCAGAGTTCATTCGATCGCTCGTTCGCGAGAATGAACTGACGGACTGGACCGTCGCGCTCATTGGCGCTGGCCGAGGCAAGGGGGGATACCACGTCTGGCATGAAGGGCTGATGGTGAGAATGCTCGAGCGCACCGCGCACGGACGGCACCCCGATCGGTACTCGATCGGCCGCCTCATGTCGCCACGTGACGAGGCCATTGACCTCGACGAGTCCGCATGGGCGGCTGCTTTGGACGAGGCGCGCAGGGCGTATCATGCAGACTCCGGCAGGAACCGTTCGACGTCGGAACCGGACGCGCCCAACGGGCCGGCCGTCAGGAAGGTGCGTCCGAAGAGCCGAGGCGTTCTCTTCCTCTATGTCCTGGACCCAGCCTTGGCTGGCACCGAGTCCGGGCTGGCCGAAGATTCGCCGCCCGTCGTCGGTTTCGCGTTGAGCTTTCCCGCCAGCAACTCAGGCGTGCGGGTGGACTACAAGGTCAACAACACTCTCTGGGAGCAGGAATTCGGTGGCTCCGAATGACATGGAGGGCCTTCGCGCGGCCTGGAGGGCGCTGGACGGTGCGGGGCAAGGAGAAGGGTGGCAGACCATTCCCGTGATGGTTCGTGCGCCCTGCTCGCTCTCGGCGGCGAGAAGGATGCCCGGCGGCGAAGAGGCCGTGCTGGTCGGATTCCGCGGCCTGCGATCGCATCCGGACGCCAAGCTCCCACAGGGCCAAGGATTCGAAGTCCTCAGGCTCGACGGTGACCCAACCGGCGCTGACCAGCTCGTGGTGGCGCTTGCCCGCAGGCCGAGTGGCAGTGCGGAGCTGTTCGCCATGATGGCCGAGGATCTGGTGAGCCTGCTCGACGACTGGGTGACGGCACGGGAGCACACCGTGTACCGGCGCTTCCTCGCGCGCATCCGTGCCTGGCAGGACTTCATGAATCGCCATCGGGAGAGCGTCCTTTCCGCGCAGAACGAACAGGGTCTGTTCGGTGAACTCGTCCTGCTCGAACGCATGGTGGAGGCAGGCCTGCCGCCGAGAGACCTCCTCGATGCTTGGCAGGGGCCGGTCGACGGACTTCAGGATTTCGTCCTCGGCAGCGGTGGAATCGAGGTCAAGACGACACTGTCCGTCGGCGAATTTCCGGCGAACGTGTCCTCGCTCGAACAGCTTGACGACAATCTCCGGCAGCCGCTCTTCGTGGCCGCAACCAGGCTTGCCCTCCACAGCTCCGGCATGACGCTTCCGGAGATGACCGGCGTCATCAGGGGACATCTCGACGACGACCGGGAAGCGCTCGAGACATTCGACATCCGACTGATGCAGGCCGGCCTGCTCCGCTCGATGGTCAGCCGGTATACGCGGCGGTTCCTGCACGCATCCAGCGCCATCCTGTGCGTACAGGGTGATTTTCCGCGACTGACGCGCGCAAATGTCCATCCGGCGGTGAGGAAGGTCCGCTACCAGATCGACCTCGATCTGGCGAACGCGGAGGAGGTGGACCTGGAGCGAGCACTCGAACTGATGGGAGCGACGTGAATGGAACTTGCCGAATTTCTCTTGCAGACGCGCGCCGATGTCAAGGAGGAGATCGCCGATCGCATGTCCGTACCGGGCCGCGAGTATCCCTACGAGGAAACGGTCTTCACCGAGATCGTGATGAACCACATGGCCAATATCGGCATGGCCTTCGAACCGGAGCCGTGCCATTACGAGAGAACCATCGGCAATGCCAGGTTGCGCCTGGGCGGCTATGCAGTGTCCGAAGACGCCGATCAGCTCGACCTGTTCGTGAGTCTCTACGCGGGTGTCGAGACGGTGACGCCGATCCCCGACAAGGAAACCAAGACGGGCGCGGAACAGTGCCTCCGATTCCTGAAGCGATGCGCCGAAGGGCGCCTCGCCTCGACGATGGATCAATCGGATGACGCCTACAGGGTCGCCCACACCATCCACGAAAGCTATTCCTCTCTCGACCAAATCCGCATCTACGTCCTGACTGACAGGCAGGCTAAGGCGAAGAACTTTCGCGCTCGGGAAGTTCAGGGCAGGACGGTCAAGCTCGAGGTAATGGACATCGAGCGTCTCTGGCGCCACTGGTCGGAGGGCAAGCCCCGAGATGAGCTCGTGGTCAACTTCCAGGAGGTGTCCGGCAGCGCGTTGCCCTGCGTTTATGTGCAGGGCGAGATGGCCGATTACGACTACGCGCTGACGGCAATCCCCGGAGAGGCGCTGCGCTTCATGTACCAGAAGTATGATGCGCGCCTGCTGGAGGCCAATGTCCGCTCA
>JAJEBJ010000022.1 GCA_022822575.1 Alphaproteobacteria bacterium
GCGACGAATCCCCTGCTGTCAACAGCAAGTCCGGTACGGCGAATCCAGTCCGGTGCGGCAGCTCCGGTGGCAAGGATGGTGACATCGCTCTCCAGAACGGAGCCGTCATCCAGACGGACATGACCATCCTCAAGCGCAACGACAGGCGCGTTCAGGTAGATGCCGATTCCAGCATCGGCGAGGGCCCTGGCGAGCCGCCTGCCGGCACCGGTTGCGTGATCTGCGAGCAAAGCCGCATCGGCGGTCACGACGGTGAAGACGGGCGACGACCGATCGCGCCCAGTCTCGGCCAGGTGGTCCGCGAGGCGGCGATGGAGAGCCAGGGAGACCTCGACGCCGGCCGCGCCTCCGCCAACCATCGTCACGCGGTAGGCTCCCTCGGCCCTGCTCGCCGTCGCTTCCACGTCCTTCCAGCGTTCAAGAAATCGGTCAACCGGCTTGACCGGCAGACCGTACTTCCCGGCTCCGGCGATACCGTCGCTGGCCGGGCGGGAACCGATGTCCAGTGAGACGACATCGAAGCGAAGGGGAGGACGGTCCTCGAAGTGCACCTGGCGCGCTTCAGGGTCAAGGCCGGTGGCGGCAGCATGGATCAGCCGTGTTCCGGCCCGCGCTGCAAGGGGCACAAGATCGATGTGTGCCTCCGCCCGGGTGTAGAGACCTGCGAGATACCCGGGGATCATCCCCGAATAGGGTGTCGCGACATCCCGCGTGACGAGGGTGAGGCGCGCGCCGGAGACGGGTGTCATGAGAGCACTGCGCAAGACCTCGACGTGGGCATGACCACCGCCGATCAGAACGATATCCATGAGTCCCCGCGATGGCGGAAGGGGGCGGGAGTCGAACCCACCAGGCACGCCTTGCGCCCCTCACCGGTTTTGAAGACCGGGCGGTCCACCGGAACCGATCCCCCTCCAAGTATCCGCCAGGCGATTCGCGGCACGCCGCCGCTGTCAAACGAGAGCCAGCTCTTCACCGTGTGAACGCTTCCGTTTCCTTCTCGGTCTCGACTCGATGCGTTCGAGCTCCCACGTGACGACGTTCCTGACCCCGTTCAGTCCCCTGGACACGACCACCTGCTGGGACGTGCGCATGGCGCCCGATCCCAGATAGACACTGCCCACCAATTCCAGAACACCCCCTTTGACACTCAACCGCCATCCCTTGCCGGACTTCGGACTGAGGAGAACGCTCTGGCTGTCGTGCACGACCGCCGCCCGGACATCGGGATGAAGATGGAAGCGCAGCGAGAAGCGTTCACCGCCAGGACCGTCGAGAATGTCCTCGCCCCTCAGCGCATGGCCATCTGCAGCGAGGGCGAGCGTGCGGTGATGGATCAGGCGAAATTGCGAATGGTATCCGTCGTGACTCATGACGAGGGTCACATTGCCCTGCTGTTCGCGCCGCTCCACCTCCACGTTGCGTGGTCCACGACCGAGGAGTCCATCCTTTCTGAACTCCGCCAGGCTTCGATCATCCACCGTCATGGTCGAGTGCGCAGCGGTCTCGCGGGCAGCCTGTTGCCAGTCGCTGTCCGGACCATGCCAGGCGCCCATGGAGACAATCAGCCGTTCCCGGCCGTAGCTCATCTCGAAGGCAAGGGGAGCCGCATGGGCCCGCGCGGTCCACTCGGCCGCCGGGGGCCAGGCGGCATCGACGAGAACGACGGTACTGCCCGCCTCGAGACGTTCGAAGCCCGAGTACGGTGTGCGCCGCAACGGCCGCCCGGTGGCCTGGCCGATGGCCAGCACATTGTCAATCAGATGGGACGATTCCTCCCGAGACCCGTTGAAAAGCGCCAGGCCGCCATCACCGTGTCGGTAGAAGCGGAGCATGGGCGCGGCACGGTCGATGGTCTGCTGGAGCCAGCCGGGAACGGGATGGCGGCCCTGGATCAGGGCCAGACGAATATCCACGAGATCGCGCAACAGGAGATACTGGACACTGGGGTTGCGTTCGCGCTGGCCGCCGTCCGGCAACATCTGGTGATCCAGTTCCTGCTTGAGGAGTCGCATGACCTGGGGCATGCGCCGCGCCGCACCCGGCAGGGTGATCCCGGCGAAGATCAAGGCCCGCAGGACCGCGATCTTGCTCAGGCCCGAGGAACCTCGCGTTGCCACGCGAGCCAGGTGCCGTGTCTGTTCCGTGACGCTCCTGAAGAACTGCTGGCGGAACCGGGGATCAGCATCGCCGATGAGAAATCCGTGATGTGTCAGCCACGAAGCAAGGCGTCGTCCCAGAATATCGGGTCGCCAGGCAAAGCGGTTCCAGGATCCGCAATCGGCAATCCATCCGGCGAGGGCCGTCTGGGCGATCTGGCGGGCGTGCCCTCCCGCTTCCTGAAGATCACGTAGCCATGTAAAGCCGTGCAACTCCTCCAGCCAGCCGTTCCAGGCTCCCGGAGGATACCAGTCGGGCGGACCCAGCCGGTGATCGAAAACGAATGTCTGGTTCGCCAGCTTCCAGTGTCCCTCGCTGATGGCGTGGCCCCTGGCCGCATCTCCTGGCCAAGGATCGTTGAGACTCTGCAGGAGACTGTCCGGTACTTCCCGCGCCAGGAAGAAGCGATAGAGCCGGCTGGTGAAGAGTGCCGACCGGAGGCCTTCCAGCGGATCGGACACGAAACCCGGTTCACTCGCCTGGTGCACCACCGCTACACCCGGAGTGCCTGGATGTTGTCGGCATAGCGTTCGGGACCGCCGGCGAACACGGCCGAGCCCGCCACCAGGACATCGGCGCCGGCCGTCACTGCGAGGCGCGCGGTGGCCGGTGTGATG
>JAJEBJ010000336.1 GCA_022822575.1 Alphaproteobacteria bacterium
TCCCATTTTCAAGGCGATCGCGGCCGACGAGAGTCTGGGCATGGTCCATATCGATGCCCATACCGACACCTGGGACGAGTTCCAGGGGTCCAAGTTCACCCACGGCGCTCCCTTCCGTCGGGCCGTCGAAGACGGTCTCCTGGATCCGAAGAGAACGATCCAGATCGGTATCCGGGGCGCACAGAACACCTCGGAAGGCTGGGACTTTTCGCTCGATCAGGGAATGCGCGTGGTGTTCATGGAAGAGTTCGACGAAATGGGAGTCGACGCGACGATCGAGGAGGCGCGCCGCGTGGTCGGCGACGGCCCGACGTACATCTCGTTCGACGTGGACGGCCTCGACCCGGTCTATGCGCCCGGCACCGGAACCCCGGAGATCGGCGGCATCACGACGATCGATGCGCAAAAGCTGCTCAGGGGCTTGAGCGGCCTCGACCTTCGCGGCGGTGATGTCGTGGAGGTGGCGCCGCCGTTCGACCAGACGGGAAACACCGCCCTGGTCGGGGCCACCATGATGTACGAGATCCTCTGCCTCATCGCGGAATCGCGCGCCGCACGCGAACGCTCATAAGCGCACTGCCTGTGTCGCCGGCCCGGTCGACAAGGGTCTGCCGGCCGAAGAATCTCAATATGATGATCCCCACCGTGTAACAGCGTGGTTGTCAGGCGTTGGCGAGGGCGACGGCTCTTCTGGCCATCACCGTGACGAGGTGTGCGCGGTAGTCAGGCGTGGCGTGGATGTCGCCGTTGAGGCTGTCATCGGGGATCCGGATGTCGGCGACGGCATCGGGGGAGAAGTCGCGGGCCAGCGCCTCTTCCATGTCGGCCACCCGGAAGACGCACGCGCCGGCGCCTGTGACGGCGACACGCATTCCCGCGGCCGTCGAGGCCACGAAGACGCCGACAATGGCATAGCGCGACGCCGGGTTCGGGAACTTCATGTAGGCGGCGCGGCGCGGTTCGGGAAAGACGACCGAGGTGACGAGTTCCCCCTCCTCGAGCGCCGTCTCGAAGAGATCGACGAAGAAATCGTCTGCGGCAATCTGCCGGCGGTCGGTGACGACCGTGGCGCCAAGACCCACCAGGGCTGCCGGATAGTCCGCGGCCGGATCCGCATTGGCGATCGAACCGCCGAGCGTGCCCCGGTTGCGCACCTGGAAGTCGCCGATCTGGCCGGCGAGGCCGGCGAGTGCCGGGATGGGGTGCGTCATGCGCGCCACATCATTGTGACGCACCCCGGCTCCGATGGTGAGTGTGCCCGCACCGGCAGAGGTGTGCTTCAGCGCGTCGATGGCCTGCAGATCGATGAGATCACTCGGCTGGGCGAGGCGCATCTTCAGTGTCGGCAGCAAGGTGTGGCCGCCGGCAAGGTAGCCTGGATCCTCGCAACTCCCGTGGAGACGCACGGCTTCATCGATCGACCCGGCGTTGTGGTAGCGGAAGGCGTACATGGGGTCTCTAGGCCTCCCCGGGCGCCATCATGTCGGCGGCGGCGGCGATTGACCGGACGATGTTGTGGTAGCCGGTACAACGGCAGAAGTTGCCCTCGAGATGCTCCCTGATCTCGCGTTCCGTGGGCGACGGGTTGTGTTTCAGGAGATCGAGGGCGCTCATGATCATGCCCGGCGTGCAGAAGCCGCACTGCAGACCGTGGTTTTCGTGAAAGGCCTGCTGCATGGGGTGGAGCGTGTCACCGTCGGCGATCCCCTCGATGGTCGTCACATCACGCCCCGCCGCCTGCACCGCAAGAACGGTGCACGCCTTGACGGAATCCCCGTCAAGGTGAACGACGCAGGCGCCGCACTGGCTGGTGTCGCACCCCACGTGGGTGCCTGTCAGGCGCAAGGTTTCGCGCAGAAAGGTGACGAGCAGCGTGCGCTCCTCGCACAACCCCGAACGTTCCTCGCCGTTGACCGTCATCTGGACGGTGATGGTCATCTGTAAAGCTCCCTCACTGAACGAAGGCCGCAACGATACCAAGGGCGCTCACCAGGACGATTGCCAGGGCGATGAACACCCGTTCCAGGGCGACATCCCGCCTCCTGTGACCGGCTGGTGAAGACCCCTCGGCGGGCGAGGGCGGAAGTGTTTCCGGTGGGACAATGAGGCCGTCGAGACGGCTGAAGAAGGTGTTGGCAATCTTGGTTGCGCTGGCCTCCACAAGGCGCGCTCCCACCTGGGCGAGCTTGCCTCCGACCTTCCCCTCGGCCTCATACCCGAGAAGCGTTCCCTCTCCGTCCTCGCGAAGGGTGATCCGCGCATCGCCACTGGCAAAGCCTGCCGCTCCCCCCTTGCCTTCTGCACTGAGCACGTATCCTGAAGGCGGATCGAGATCCCTCAGTTCGACCCTTCCGGAGAAGACCGCCGAAACGGGACCGATCTTCGCTTTCACCCGGGCGGTGAAGGCGGTCGGCGACTCCTGTTCCACCGTCTCGCAGCCCGGTATCGCCTGGCGCAGAACGACAGGATCGTTGAGAGCCTGCCACACCACGTCTCGTGGCGCATTGATGCGATGTTCACCGGACAGATTCATTAGACCAGATCCTTCAGAGGCCGTGCGAGAGATGCAGCACGAGCACGAGGGCAAACACGAACAGCACCACCAGCGAAGCGGTGCCGGTCACCGGGTCCCGCGCAAGGATGCCCGACGGCCCGCACCAGCGCCGGCCGACACCTGTCGCACCGGCAATCAGAGCCAGCGACGCCGCGCGGAGTGGAACGGCAGTATCGCCAGCCAGCCGGAGAGCGTGACGCGCCAGCCTCGGCAGCAGCCAACGATAGCACCAGTCGGCATCGATATTGACCCCCGGAAGTTCCGGCGGGTAGAGCCGGTAGAGCTTGAGCAGCGTGAAGGCAAGGGCCGAGAAGAAGAGCAGCTGGCACTGTGTCAGGACGTGGGACCAGGTGTAGGGCTCGTAATGCACAGGATAGGGCAGCATGCGGTAGAGGAGATCCGGCCACATTCCGATCACGAGACAGCCCGAGGCGGCCACCGCCATCGCCACCAGCATCGCCCGCGGCGCTTCCTTCGGACGCAGTCCGGAATCGTGGGCAAAGAAGGCGAAGAATGGAATCTTGATGCCGGCATGGTGGAACACTCCGGCGGAGGCAAAGAGCAGGGCCAGCCAAACCCACCCATGGCCCTCCTCGATGACCGCGACCATGATCATCGATTTCGACACGAATCCCGAAAACAACGGAAAGGCCGAGATGGAGGCCGCACCCACAATGCACAGCCCCGTGGTCGCCGGCATGGTGCGGTAGAGTCCGCCGAGTTCCGAGCCTCCCATACGGCCGGTGCGATAGAGCACGGCGCCCATGGTCATGAACAGGAGGCCCTTGAAGAGGACATCGTTGAAGGCGTGGCTGACGGCGCCGTTCAGCGCCAGTTCGGTGCCGACGCCAATTCCCACCACCATGAAACCCAGCTGGTTGATCATGCTGTAGGCCAGCACGCGCCTGAGGTCATTCTCGATGACCGCATAGAAGATCGGGAACATGGTCATGACCGCACCGATCCAGATCAGTTCCCCGGTTCCCGGAAAGAGGCGGGCAAGGGCGTAGATCGCAACCTTGGTGGTGAATGCGCTCATCAGGACGGTGCCGGTTTCGGTCGCTTCCGGATAGGCGTCGATGATCCATCCGTGC
>JAJEBJ010000490.1 GCA_022822575.1 Alphaproteobacteria bacterium
GTCATCACGACAACGTCGGGATCGCGATCCTCGATCCACGCGATAAACCTGCCGACGTCGTCATTGAAGATGAGGATGTTGAAGAAGACGACACGAACGGCGGCACCTCCGTCTTGCATGCCGTTTCTTGCTTCAGCCTGCGCGGAAGCCAGTTCCGTGCGGATGACGTCGGCGCCCAGCGTGACGGCGAGCGCCACGAGCAGGCCGGCAAGGAGGCGAAAGCGCGCGGCGAGCGCCATCGCTGCGCAGATCAGAACTCCGAGCGCGATGTGGGGACGCCAGCTTGCCGCGAGTTCCCCGATGAACCCGTCCACTCCGACCATCGGCGCCGTGCACGCCGCACCGGCGATCAGTGCGCCGAAGCCGATCCCCAGCACCGGGACACCCAGCCATCCGCGGTCGTGCGCCATTCGATTCCCTCTCTTCGCCGAGAAGACCATGCAATCCGATTTCGGAAGGTCAATGGCGAAGCGCTGCTTGCGATAGCTGTGGTCCAGCGAGACCACCAGCATCAGTGTGCCCGGGGGAGAAGCGTCCGCTCACCGCATCGCATCGTCGTCGATCCAGGCTTCCGGTCCGCCGTTGCCATTCCGGTTCCCGGTTTCAGCAGGCTCAAAGTCGAAGCCGGTTATGCACCGATCGCCATACCGGCCCTGAGTCCGTCGAGCACAGCCTCCTCCGCCGTGCGTGGCGACAGCGCATCGCCGATCACATGCACTTCGCCCGGCCAGCCGGCGAGTTCGCCGGCAAGCGCCGTATCGCTTGCCGTGCCCTGACACAACACCAGGGTTTCGACATCATCGCAGACGATCGGATCGTCGGTCACCGTGTGCTGCAGGTAGACGGTGTCGCGGTCGGCTCCAAACAGCCGTGCGTAGGTGATGATCTCGACGCCGAGCCTGGAGAGCTGGCCAATCCAGTGATCGCGCACCGCCTCCTGGATGTTCTGTCCCGGCACCATTCCGGTGACCGCCAGGCGCACGCGACAGCCGTCCCGGGCCAGCTTCTCGGCGAGACCCAAACCGATCCAGTCATTCTTCCAGTCCGCAACCAGCACGGAACGGCCGACATTGGCTTCACCCCGGATGACCGCCCAGGACTCGACCACATGGGCCTCGTCTTCGCCCTCGACCATGGGGAGGTAGGGCCAGCCGCCGGTCGCGACGACTGTGGCGTCGGGACCGGCGTCGCGAATGGCCGCCGCCGTCACTGCAACGCCGCGTTCGATGCGTACGCCAGCCAGTTCCATCTCGCGAACGAGGTTGGTCACGATACCGCCGAATTCGGCTCGTCCGGGAAGGGCCTGGGCCAGAAGGACCTGCCCGCCGAGCCTGCCGGTCCGTTCGTAGAGCGTCACATCGTGACCTCGCTCGGCCGCCACCGCGGCGGCTTTCATGCCGGCCGGACCGCCGCCCACGACCCAGACAGTCTTGCATCGACGCGCCGGGGGTTTGATGTGGCTGAACGCGAGCTCGCGTCCGGTCTCTGGGTGCTGGATGCAGGAGACGGCGTGATACTGCAATCGGTGGCCAAAGCATGCCTGATTGCAGGCGATGCAGCTGCGGATGTCGTCCACGCGCCCGGCTTCGGCCTTCGCGGCGAACATGGGATCAGCGATCATGCCGCGCACCAGGCCGACCATGTCGGCCTGACCGCTGGCAATGATGTCCTCGGCGAGGTGGGGCTGGTTGATGCGTCCGGCTACCAGGACCGGCAGCGACAGATGTTGTCTCAACGCTCCCGCGCAGGCCGCGACGTGACCCGGTTCAATCGCCATGGGCGGGACGACTTCGATCCAGCCTCGCGCCGTCCGCGTGTTGCCGCCGATGACGTTGACATAGTCGACAAGACCCCGGTCCTCCAGCACCCGGCAGACTTGCAGCACCTCGCCGGAGTCCATGGCCCCGGGCGTGTCGTCCGCGTCGCTGATCCTGACACCGAGGATCGGTTCACAGCCGACCCGGGCCCGCACCGCCTCGAGGATCTCAACGAGAAACCGCATGCGATTCTCGAGGTTTCCACCGTAGGTGTCGTCACGCAGGTTGGTTCGGGGGTTCAGAAACTGGGCGATCAGATAGCCCATGCTCGCCAGGATCTCGACACCATCGAGGCCGCCTTCGACGATGTGGCCGGCGGCCCGCGCATAGGAGTCGACCAGTTCGGCAAGCAGTGCCGGCGTCGCCGGTGTCGGCATGAGACTGTAGCGCTCGAACGGCACCGAAGATGACGAGATCGCCGGACGGCGCGCGCCGTCCGGCGTGGCCCGGGCGGCTGCGCCCGGGTGGAAGAGTTGACCCAGTATCACACAGTCGTGGCCGTGGACGGCGTCGGCCAGGCGCCGGAAGCCCGGCACGATGCCGGGCTCACCCGCCAGCAGGTAACCGGCGGCGAGATCGAAGCTGGGATGCATCGACATGCCTTCGACCACGATCAAGCCGGCACCGCCCCGCGCGCGTGCCTCGTGATAGGCGATGAGCGCGTCGGAGACCTTTCCCCGGTCGCCGAGCGACGTGCCGTGAGCCGGAAAGAAGAGCCGGTTCCGGATCCGGTGGCCCCGGATCTCGATCGGCTGGAACAGGTGCGGGAAGACCGACATGGCCGATTTCCGTGACGTGCGGACAGTAAACCGACGGAACGCGGCTTGATGCCACGACCTCAGCCTGTTGTATACTCTGCGGCGGACTTGTTCCCGGATGTTCCACCATGGGCCACCGAGTTGTTGCGCAGCGCCCGGCCTGGAGCGACGTGGAGGCGCTTGCGGGGGCGGATGCCCTGGATGCCCTCGAGGGGCCGGTCGGCAGAGCGTCGGCACTGCCCAACGTCTGTTACACGAGCGTGGCGTGGCAGGAGCTTGAGTTCGAGCGTCTCTTCGCCAGAAGCTGGTTTGTCGCCGGGTTCGTCCAGGACGTGCCGCAACCTGGCGATGCCATGCCGGTCGAGGCCTTCGGGACGCCGCTGCTCGTGTTGCGCGATCTGGATGGCGTGATCCGCGTTTTCAACAATGTTTGCCGCTATCGGCGCGCAGTTCTGGTTTCCGGGAAGTGCTCGGGGCTCCGGGAACTCGCTTCTGGCGACCACGGCTGGACCTACGAACTCGACGGCTCGCTCCGGGTCTCTCCACACGGCGGCTGTGGCGACGCGCCCGGGCTGGTGCCGGTCCGTTCGCAAGTGTGGCACCACTGGGTCTTCGTCAACCTCGATGGCGAGGCGCCGGCGCTGAACGACTACCTGGCTCCCGCGGCAGACCTCGTCCGTGGCTACGACCTTGGCGCATCACGCCATGCAGGAACGGTGCATTTCGAGATCGCGGCCAACTGGAAACTGGCGCTGGAGAACTACATCGAGCCCTACCACGTCTTCTCGGCCCATCCGAGGCTGCATGCCTTCGTTCCGATGTCGGAACGGATGCCCAGCCGAATCGATCGTCACGTGATGTGGAACCGCTATCTCTTCAAGGCCTCCGAACCTGGGAGAGGCGACGGACTGCCCTACTTCCCGAACCTGTCGGACGAGACTGTCCGCCAGGGTATCTGGTTCATCCTTCCCACGGCCTTTGGCGTCGAAGTCTATCCGGATCACGTGGCGAGCTTTCACGTCGCACCGGTCGCACCGGACCGCTGCCGCGAGCGCATCGACGTCTACCTGGTCGGTGAGGCTGCCACCTCGCCGGACTGGGCCGAAGGGCGCCAGGCCGTGCTGGATATGTGGAATGAACTCAACCACGAGGACATAGGCCTCATCGAAAGCATGCAGAGGGGTCGGAGATCGCCGGCCTACGATGGCGGCTGCCTGTCGGACTACTGGGACGAGGCTCCTCTCCATCTCAGCCGCATGGTCGTCGAGGGCATGCGCTGACCTTCGTCGGATCCCAGGCGGGCATGACGTCACTGTTGTGTCGCGGGCCGTGGTCTCTCGTTCTGTCAGGCTCATGGGCACACTGCGGTCAGGACCGTCCTCAAGAAACCGGAAGGTGCGGCTCCGCAGCTTGACTCTGATCGCGCGTTCCTTGCCGCCGTCCGGGCCTTCGGGTATCGAATGAAGCCAGCTATTGACTCCGAAGACCCACGATCAGGATTGTCACGTGCGCCCGGCCTCAAGTCTCCATACCGCCAGTGCCGACCGGCATCGGTCGGCATGAGCGGATCGACGGATGTGATGGTCACCGGACAACTTTGATCGCAACTCGGTCATCCGGACCCGACAAGAGGGGACCATGCGAGCAGGCAAGTTGAGAACCATGTTCATCGCCATGGCGGTTGTCATCCTGGCGGGAGGCTTTTCCCCGGCTTGGAGCACTGACGTCCACCCGGTCACGGGCGAAGCGTTGTCGGATGACCAGACCTTCACCTATCGCCTGCTCGACCAGTTTCCGACCCTCGACCCGCAGCTCAACCAGGACGTGTCAGGCTTCCACGTGATCCGCGACCTCTTCGAAGGTCTCCTGAGCCAGGACGCCGAGGGGAACCTCGTACCCGGTGTGGCGACGCACTTCACCGCATCGGACAACAACACGACCTACACGTTCACCCTTCGCAAGGATGCCAGGTGGTCGAACGGAGATCCGGTGACCGCGCATGATTTCGTCTATGCATGGAGGCGGGCGGTGGACCCTGTCACCGCCTCGCCCTACGGCTGGTACCTTGAACTGACCCAGATCGTGAACGCAGCGGATATCCTGGCCGGCGAGAAGGAACCCGCCGAACTCGGAGTGCGCGCCGTTGACGATCACACCCTCGAGGTGACGTTGTTCGCGCCCCTGCCTTACTTTCCGGCCATGACGACCTATGCGACGCTGTTCCCGGCCCACCAGGCGACAATCGACGCTCATGACGCCAAGTGGACGGCGCCCGGAAACATGGTCTCCAACGGCGCCTACGTGCTCACTGATCTGGTGCTGAACGAGTACCACAGGCGCGTCAGGAACCCAGAGTACTGGGATGCCGGCAACGTCATCATCGAGGAGGTGACAGGCCTCGTCATCAACGATGACAACCAGGCCCTGACCCGTTATCGCGCCGGTGAACTCGACCATCTCCAACCCTTGCCCGCCGGGCAGTTTCCGGCACTCAGGGAAGAAATGCCCGACGAGGCGACCAGTGTTCCGCGTCTTTGTTCCTACTACTACGCCATCAACCACAGCGAGAGCGGCCATCCCGCGCTCAAGGACTTGCGTGTGCGCAGGGCGCTCAGCATGGCCATCGACCGCGACGTGATTGTCGAACGTCTCCTCAAGGGCGGCCAGTGGCCGGCCTACAACTTCACGCATCTCAAGACTGCAGGCTTCGAGATGCCCGAGATCGCCTATGCGGCGCTCTCTCAGGCCGAGCGTGACGACGAGGCCAGGCGCCTCATGGAGGCGTCCGGGATCGGCGATCTGACGCTCAGGCTGATCTACAACACGTCGGAAAGCCACAAGCAGATCGCCACGGTCATCAGCCAGATGTGGAAGCAGAAACTCGGTGTGACCACGGAACTGGCCAACTTCGAATGGAAGACTTACCTCAACATCATGGACAATCAGGAATTCGATCTCGCCCGTTCAGGCTGGTGTGGCGACTACAATGAGGCGTCCACCTTTCTCGACCTGCTCACCACTACCCATGGCGCGAACCGCGGCAAGTACTCGAACCTGGAAGTTGACGAACTCATGGACGCCTCGAAGTCCGTCGGCGACCCGGGCGCGATCTACGCCGAGGTCGAGCAGATCCTTGCCGAGGACATGGCCATCATTCCGATCTATCACTATGCCAACACGTTCCTGCTCTCCAGCGACATACGGGGCTGGCCTTATGACAATGTCGAAAACAACTGGTATTCGAAGAACCTCTATCGCGTAGCGGACTGACCGCATGTCCCGGAACGTCCGGATGGCCGGATGATCTACTACGTTGCCAGGCGTCTTGCGGTCGCTGTGCCGACCCTCCTCATTCTCATCATCGTTTCCTATGTCCTGATGTACGCCGCTCCGGGCGGGCCGTTCGACACCGAGCGCACCCTGCCGCCCGAGGTCATGGCCAATCTCCAGCACAAGTACGGGCTTGATGAGCCGCTCGTCGTTCAGATCTGGCGTTACGTCGTTTCCATCGTGACGGAATTCGACTTCGGACCGTCGTTCCAGTACACGGACCAGACGGTCAACGACGTGATTCGCCAGGGATTCCCGGTGACACTGACCTACGGAGCGTGGTCGTTCCTGGTAGCGGTCCTGGCGGGCGTCTCGCTGGGTATCGCGGCGGCCATCTCCCACAACTCCCTTCTCGACTACCTCTGTGTCGGAGTTTCCATCGGCGCCCAGGTCCTGCCGAACTTCGTCCTCGCGCCGGTATTGACGCTGGTCTTCACCCTGTGGCTGGCATGGCTTCCGGGCGGAGGTTGGCAGGGTGGGCACTGGCCCTACGTCATCCTGCCGGTCATTGCGCTCTCGACGTCGTTCATGGCCTCGATCGCCCGCATGACCCGATCATCCATGCTGGAGGCACTGAACGCCGACTTTATCCGCACGGCGCGGGCCAAGGGCCTGCCAATGCGCCAGATCGTGTTCCGTCACGCCCTGAAACCCACGATGCTGCCGGTGATTTCCTATCTCGGGCCAACGTTCGTCGGCATGATCACCGGTTCCGTGGTGATTGACGTTTTCTTTGCGACCGGTGGAATCGGCCAGTTTTTCGTCAATTCGGCGCTGAACCGTGACTATCCGGTGATCATGGGAATCACCATCCTGGCTGGTGCGCTCACCATCGCCTTCAACCTTGCGGTCGACCTGCTCTACGCCTGGTTGGATCCGCGCATCCGGTACTGACGTGTCCCCCCTTCTCTTCAGCCGCCGCGCCATCCGGTCACTGTCCACGTCCGGCGCCTCGGATGCCTCCGGTGGCCGCTCGCTCTGGCAGGACGCCCGTGGCCGTTTTCTTCGCAACCGCGCCGCGGTGACCAGTCTTGCGATTCTCGTGCTCCTGGTTCTTTTCGTGCTCTTCGGTGACATCCTGGCAGCCTGGTCCAACGAGGAGATCGACTGGGCCATGCTTGGCAACGTTGCGGAAGAGGGTGGCCCCTCGTTTGCCAACGGCCACTACTTCGGAGTGGACGAACTGGGCCGCGACCTCTTCGCGCGCACGGTACAGGGGACCGGGATATCGCTGATGGTCGGCGTTCTGGGAGCCCTGGTCTCGATGGTGGTCGGCACCCTCTACGGGGCCGTGGCGGGATACCTCGGCGGCGCGGTGGACAATGTGATGATGCGCATTGTCGATGTGTTGATGGCCATTCCCTACATGTTCGTGCTGATCGTGTTCATGGTCGTGTTCGGCCGGTCCATCCTGATGCTGTTCGTGGGCATCGGCCTCATCAGCTGGCTCGACATGGCGCGGATCGCGCGGGGGCAGACGCTGTCCATCAAGAACCGTGAATTTGTCGAAGCTGCCGTCGCGATCGGCGTCAGACCGGGGAAGATCATCCTGCGCCATATCATTCCCAATCTTCTGGGCGTGGTCGTGGTCTATGCGACACTGCTCGTGCCTTCGATGATCATCTACGAGAGTTTCATCAGCTTTCTCGGCCTCGGCGTGCAGGAGCCCGACACGAGCCTGGGTGCGCTCATCAGCGACGGAGCGGGCCAGATGCAGTACGGCACGCTCTGGCAGCTCCTGTTTCCGCTTTTCTTCTTCGTCACCACGCTGTTCGCGTTCTTCTTCGTGGGCGACGGACTGCGCGATGCGCTGGATCCCAGAGACCGCTGAGCCATGACCCTGCTTCAGGTACGTGACCTCACCGTGTCCTTCCGGACAGGCGATGGCACGGTCCACGCCGTGAACGGAGTCGACCTCGCGGTCGCGGCCGGACAGGCGATTGCCGTGGTCGGCGAGAGCGGTTCGGGCAAGAGCCAGATCATGCTCGCCATCATGGGTCTCCTGGCGCGAAACGGAGTTGCGTCGGGCTCGATCATGTTTGATGGCGCGGAACTGCTTGGCCTCGATGAGCGCGCGCTCAACCGGATTCGCGCACGCGAGATCGCGATGATCTTTCAGGATCCGATGACAGCGCTCAATCCCTACATGAGAATCTCGCACCAGATGACCGAGGTGCTGATGCTGCACAAGGGCTTCGGCCGGGGAGAGGCGCTTGGCGAAGCGGTCCGCCTGCTCGACGCCATGGAAGTGCCCGAGGCTCGTACCCGCATCACCATGTATCCGCACGAATTCTCCGGCGGCATGCGACAGCGGGTGCTGATCGCGATGGCACTGCTTTGCCGTCCTCGCCTGCTGATTGCGGACGAACCCACCACGGCGCTCGATGCCACGGTTCGCGGCCAGATCATGCGTCTTCTCGGGGACGTGAAGTCCATGTTCGACACCGCCGTCATTCTCGTCACCCACGATGCCGGAATCGTCGCGGGACACTGCGACGAGATGGTCGTGCTCTACGGCGGCCAGGTGATGGAAAGCGGTCCGGTCGCTCAGACATTTGCCGAACCGCATCACCCCTACACACGCGGTCTGCTGGATGCGGTACCAAGGCTCGACCGCGACGATGAGAGGTTGCGCGCCATCCCCGGAGATCCGCCCGGCATGCGCCAGCTTCCCTGCGGCTGTCCCTATGCGGCGCGTTGCCCGCGGGCGGACGAGCGCTGTCATCGTGTGCGGCCCCCTGGCGTCAGTCATGCACCGGGCCGGCAGGTTGCCTGTCACTGGCCTCTGGGCGGTGCGGGATGAGCGTGCCCCTTCTCTCCGTGCGGGATCTGTCAGTCACCTTTCGCGTGCGTCCCGGGAGACGTCCCCCCTGGGCCCCGCCGAAGGAACTTCGAGCCGTCCGCGGCGTTGGTTTCGACCTCGCCCCGGGAGAGACGCTCGGTATCGTCGGCGAGAGCGGATCCGGCAAGTCCACGCTTGCCCGTTCGCTGATCGGGACCGTACCCGCAACCGGGGGCCGGGCGCTGTGGAAAGGCAGGGATCTCCTGGCGCTGGATCCCGCAGAGCGCCGGCTCCTGCGCCGCGAAATGCAGATGATCTTCCAGGATCCCCTGGGTGCGCTGGATCCCCGGATGACGGCTGGCGAGATCATCGCCGAACCTCTCGTGACCCATGAACCAAACCTGTCGAGGCGCGAGATCACGTCGCGGGTGAGGGGACTGCTCGAGCGGGTGGGCCTGCTTCCCGAACACATCAACCGCTACCCCCACGAGTTTTCCGGCGGCCAGTGCCAGCGCATCGGCATTGCGCGCGCGCTCATCGTTCAACCCAAGCTCCTGATCTGCGACGAGCCCGTCTCGGCACTCGACGTCAGCGTGCAGGCCCAGATCGTCAACCTGCTTCGGGACCTGCAACGCGACCTGGCACTCTCCCTGATCTTCATCTCCCACGACTTGAGTGTGGTGAAGCACATCGCCGACCGGGTCCTGGTGTTCTACCTTGGCCGTGTCATGGAGTACGGCACGACACGCGATCTCGTTCACGATCCCCGCCATCCTTACACCCGCGCCCTGATCGCGGCGACGCCGGTCCCCGACCCCGCCGTCGAACGCGGACGCCCGGCCACAGGTCTCGAGGGCGAGGTGCCGTCGCCTCTCTCGCCGCCTTCGGGGTGCGTGTTTCGCACCCGCTGCCCCCTAGCCCGGCAATCCTGCGCCGAGGCTGTTCCGGCACTGCAGGAACACGACGACGGTCGTTTCGTCGCTTGTCCCTATGGCTGAGACGGGGCAAACCAGGTCAAGCGTGTCTGACGTCGCTCACAAGCAGGGGCCAGACGTCAGGACTCCTCTTCCATCGCCCGCAGGAGAGCCTTGACCACGGTCGTCGCATTGTCGGCCGCCAGGTCCAGAAAGACCTCCAGTTGATTCGCGCCTTCGCCGCCGCCGGCGAGATCGGAGAGGCTGCGCACGGCAATGAAGGGAATGTCGTTGGCAAAAGCCACGTGGGCAACGGCAGCACTCTCCATGTCAAGCACACGTGCGCCGAAGGTCTGAAATGTCCAGGTGCGGAACGCCGCATTGTCGACAAAGGCGCTGCCGGAGACCCCCGATCCACCCATGACGATGCTGGGTTCCTCCTCGAGGCATGTGCCTTGCGTCGTACAGCGGCTGAGTGCCACCTTGTCCGCCACCCTGCTGGCCGTGGCAAACAGTTGCTCGTCGACCGAGAACCAGAAACGTGTCTCGGGTTGCCCGGCTCCGGGGCGGAGCACGGTGACCGAGCGTGGAAACATCATGCCGAAGTGTCCGTACGGGTACTCGAAGAACGGCATCGTTGCCCAGCCGTCGTCGGTTTCGCGCGCAAAGAGCATCTCCAGATATTGCCCCCAGCGATCCGCGATCACGACATCGCCGATGTTGAGGTCCGGATCCACCCCGCCGGCGATGCCGGAGAACACCACATCCCTGATGGCGAAATGGTCAAACGCCAACTGCGCCGTCATCGCCGCATTGACGACACTGATTCCGCTGAGAAAGAGTACGACGTCGTGCCCTTCCAGGGTGCCGGTGGTGAAGGCGACACCGTTCACCTGGATTTCCGACGAGTCTTCCAGGTCCCGTTTCAGAATGGCCAGTTCCGGCGCGAAAGCCGAGATGATGGCGACGCGTGGAGTCTCGTCGTGGACGGCGTGCGCCTCCGCCGGCCGGGAGGGGGCATCCGTGAGAAGCAACAAGGCGCCAAGGCCGACGATCAGGGCGCCGGAAGTGAATCGGCATACTGGCATCGTTGCGCATGTCCCATTGCGAGGAAGTCGACTTGGTCGAAAAGGTGGCATGACGTAGTCCGAAACGGGTCTCTTCGCAATTCCACATGGACCAGCATGTCCGCGCCGGGAGGCAAATCGACTTCACTGTGAGCGTCGGACGGCTATTTCGCCGGAATCGAGAAGACGATGATGTACGCGAGGATCAGCGCGGGCGCGATGAAGAGGCATTCGTTCACACGCCCCGGTCTCGAGCGCCCCGGAGAATCCCTGTAGCTGTGGATGAGGGCGAAGAGTGTCTGCAGGAAGTAGTAAGCCGCGAAGGCCCTGGAGGCGAGGGAGACGATCTCGAACAGGTCGACGGCCAGACCAGGAAAATCGCGCCGGTGGCGACAGAGACGTAACCCACCCTGGCCGAGAGAAGGCCGTGACTGTTCTCGCGCAGCAGGCCACCTCCTCCTGCCATGTCGGCCACCGCCGCGATCATCAGGGTGAGGGGCAGGATCAGGGCCGCTGGAGCCATGGCGTCGATGATCTGCGACAACTGGATGTGATTTAGATCCATGCCCTGCACCACCGGCATCAGCAGGACGACGGAGACGACGTTGATGATCCCCGAGATGATCTGGGCGTTCCTCATGCTCGCCACCCGGATCTCTCGGCTGTACTTGTCCCCGAGGAAGCGCGACGTCTCGAATCCCTGCACCACGAGGAGGGCCCCGCCAGCATCTGGAACTGCGTGAAGGCGTCCCTCTGCGGGAAGTCGAGGCGGATGTCCCTTTCGGTCAAGAATCCGCCTGCGTAGATCGCGAGACCGGTGACGAGCGAGGCAATGACGCAGAGCTGGGTCGTCACCGAGATGCTCTCGAGGCGCTCGAGGCCTCCCAGGCCCTTGAGGTATCCCACGCAGACGATAAAG
>JAJEBJ010000076.1 GCA_022822575.1 Alphaproteobacteria bacterium
GCAGTCCGCGTTCCTTGAGCGTATCGATGACCACCTTCATGTAGGGCATGGTGGTGGTGAGAAGGGCCGACATGCCGAGGAAGTCCGGCCGGTGCTCGTCGAGGGCGCTGAGGTAGGAATCGGCATCGTTGTTGATGCCGATGTCGAACACGTCGAAACCGGCGCCCTCGAGCATCATGCCGACGAGGTTCTTGCCGATGTCGTGGATGTCCCCCTTGACCGTGCCGATGACGATGGAGCCGAGCTTGGGCGCGCCGGTCTCCGCCAGAAGCGGACGAAGGATGGACATGCCCGCCTTCATGGAGTTGGCGGCCAGCAGCACTTCCGGAACAAAGAGGATGCCATCGCGGAAGTCGATTCCGACGATCCTCATGCCCTCGACGAGGGCTTCCGTGAGCACCTTGTATGGCGCCCATCCACGCTCGAGCAGGATGTTGGTGCCCTCGACAATCTCGTCGGCGAGACCGTCATAGAGATCCTCGTGCATCTGCTGCACGAGTTCATCGTTCTCAAGGGTCGTGAGATCAAGATCGTCGTCGACGTCGGCCATCAGCCTGCTCCCCTCAGTCGATCTCCAAGGGCACACGTATGACCATCATATCCCCGAGTGTAGTCTCTTCGCGACTCTCGTTGTCGCAAAAACGACACAATGACCGCATTGTTTCGCCAGATCTCCAGGGCAGTCCCGGTGATGGTCCCGCACCGGGGACTCCCGTCCCCTGGCAGGTGTCAACCGGCCGCCTCGGCGTCGCTCAGTCTTTCGGCCGCATCGAGGTCGACGGAGACGAGCTGAGAGACACCAGGTTCGCTCATGGTGACGCCGAACAGGCGGTGCATGCGGGCCATGGTGACGTGATGATGGGTGATCACCAGAAACCGGGTGGTGTCGGTGGCGGCGAACTCGTCGAGCAGGTCGCAAAAGCGCGCCACGTTGGCATCGTCAAGGTGGGCGTCCACCTCGTCGAGAACGCAGACCGGCGAGGGGTTGGTGAGGAAGAGGGCGAAGATGAGGGCGAGGGCGGTTATCGCCTGTTCGCCGCCGGAAAGGAGAGACAGCGCCTGGAGTTGCTTGCCTGAGGGATTGGCGTCGACTTCGAGACCGGCCTCGAGGGGGTCATCGGAGTCCACAAGCGAGAGGCGCGCCTCGCCGCCTGTCAGACGGCGGTGCAGGTCCTGGAAATGGCGATCGATGTCGTTGAAGGCGGCAAGCAGGCGCTCGCGGCCTTCCCGGTTGAGTTCGCTGATGCCGCGGCGCAGCCGCTGGATGGCCTCCTCGAGATCCCTGCGGTCGCTCTGCATGGCGGAGATCTGTTCGGCGATCTCCGCCATCTCCGCTCCGGCCGTCAGGTTGACCGGGCCCATGTTGTCGCGTTCGCGCACGGCCCTCGCATAGCGTTGTTCCAGATCTCCTGCATCGGCGAGAGCGTTGGCATCCGGCACCTGGCCTTCCAGGTCCTCAGTCGAAAGAGAGAGGTGGTGGCGGATCTGGTCGGCAATGTCCCTGGAGCGCTCATGTGCCTGGCCAAGGGCTCCCTCGCGACGTGCCCGTTCCTCGCGCGTCGCATAGAGCGCCTGTTCCTGCTGGCGCAGCGTGCGCTCGCGTTCGGCCAGCCGCGTTTCGGCCGTGGCAAGCTGATCGTCGGCCGCCTTGCGCCGTTCCCGGGCGGCGCCGATCCGATTGCCAAGGTCGCGCTGCTGGCGGGCAATGCGCTCCGGCGCGCTCTCGAGCTCCGCGCACGTGGCCTGTCGCGACTCAATGCGCTCTTCCAGGTCGGCAATGCGGCGACGCGCCTCGGCGGCGCGCGATCGCCAGGAGTCCCGCTCGCGGGCGATGGCATCGATACGAGCGAGGCGGGTGTCGCGCTCCTGATGGAGCCTGTCGCAGACACGCTGGCGTTCCAGGGACTCCTGGCGCAGGAGGTCGAGCCGATGGCGCTGGGCTTCGAGGACGCTGTCGTCGTCCGCTTCCGGAAGACCGGCGAGATCGCTGCGGCAGCGGGCGAGGGTCTCTTCGAGAGAAACCCGTTCGGCCGCCATGCGTCTCGCCTCGACGGCGCGCCGCTCCTGGCGTTCCTCGAGATCGGCAAGCGTTCGTGCCGCGGCGGCCGCCTCATTGACACACGTCGCGTGATGGTCGCCGAGACGGGAGGACGTGCGCCTTGCCTCGTCCTCGGCAAGGCGCGCCGCGGCCTCTCTCTCCACGGCGGCCGCATGCGCCTCGCCCGCCCGTTGCCGGGCGGGTCGGGCCTCGTCGAGATCCAGGCGCAAGGCCTCGAGGCGGGCCCTCTGGGCGAGGCGGATGGCGGCGCCCGAACGGGATCCGGTGACGTAGTAGCCGTCCCAGCGCCACATGTCGCCGTCGCGGCTGACGAGTCGTTCGCCGGGTCCGAGAGCCGCCGCCAGTTCGCGGCCGGAGAGGGCATCGACAACCCCGGTGTGCTGGAGGCGGCGGGTGAGTTCCGGCGGACCGGTCACATGATCAGAAAGGGGCTCGGCGCCGTCAGGCAGGGACGGGGGTGCGGCCGGCGATCGAACGAGTTGCCAGCCCCGCTCGTGCCCCTCGCCCGGCGGCGCCTCGAGGTCGTCTCCCAGGGCGGCGCCAAGGGCGTTCTCGAATCCGGCTTCCACCTCGACCGAGTCGAGCAGCGGCTTCATGTCTCCCGGTTCGTGGCTCCAGGCCTGGGCCTCGAGGGCTTCTGCCGTGCTCTCGAGCTTTTCGACACGCTGCTCGGCCGCGCGCAGGGCGAGGCGCGTCTCCTCTTCTGCGCGCCGCGCCGCCACGTGGGCCTCTTCATGACGCAGGAGGTCCTGGCGAGCGCCCTCGCGCGCTTCGCGCGCCTCGCCTTCCTCACGCCGCCACCGGGCGAGTTCGGTCCGGGCCTCGTCGATCGCCGCGCCGTCGTCATCGCCCCGGTCGTCCTCGTCAAGGGAGGCAAGGCGGGACTCGCCCTCGGCGATCTCCCGGATGAGCGCCTGGCGTTCGGCGGCGAGCGATGCGGCCCTCCTCGTCGCCTCGATCACCTGGGCCTCGATCTCCTGGACCTCATCGAGCGCCGCGTGCAGGGCTTGCTCGGCATCAGCGATGCGCGGCCCGTCATTCTCGCTCGCAAGGCCTTCGTGTTCCGCATCAAGGCGGGCGAGAGCCTCGTCGCTCTCGGCTTCCAGCGCCTGTTCCCGTTCGCGGTCGTCGGCGAGCTGGGCGAGGGCGGTCCGAGCCTCCTTGAGGGCGGCGTCGATCCGTCCACCTTCGGTCTCGAGAACGCCGCGCGCCACGTCGAGTTCATGGAGCGCCCGGTCGGCTTTGGCGAGCGCCTGGCGTGCCGGTGGCACCGTTGCTGCAGCATCCTCGCGCGCGGAGGTGGCCGCCGCCACCTCGGCCGTGAGTTCGGCGACCTCGGATTCGATGGCGGAGAAGGCCTCGCCGGCTGCGATGAGGGCCTCGCCGGCGTCCTGCCACAGGCGCAGGCGCCAGCGCATTTCGGCATCCCTGATGCGCTTTGCGAGATTGCGGTAGCGCTGCGCCGCGCGTTCCTGGCGGCGCAGGCCTGTATGGCGGGCTTCCAGGTTCTCGATGACGATGATCAGCTGGTCGAGGTTCCTCTCCGCTCCCTGGAGACGCAGTTCGGCCTCGTGGCGGCGCGCCTGCAGACCGGCGATTCCCGCCGCCTCCTCGAGGAGATGGCGGCGGCTTGCCGGCTTGCGGTTGATGATGTTCGAGATCTGGCCCTGGTTCACCAGGGCGGAACTCGACGTGCCCGAAGAAATGTCGGCAAAGAAGTGGCGCACGTCCCGCGCGCGCATGTCCTGGCCGTTGATGGCGTAGGCCGAGCCGCTGCCACGCTCGATTCTCCGCGTGATCTCGATCTGGTCGCTGTCATTCCACCGCCCCGGGGCATCGCGGCCGGGGTTGGCGAGGGAGAGCGTCACTTCCGCGAGGTTGCGCGACGGCCTGAGGTTGGTGCCGGAGAAGATGACGTCCTCCATGCCGCCGCCGCGCACCCTTGAAGGCGAGGCCTCTCCCATGATCCAGCGCAGGGCCTCGAGCAGGTTCGACTTTCCGCACCCGTTGGGACCGACGACACCGGTCAGGCCGGGTTCGATCAGAAGGTCGGCGGGGTCGACGAAGGACTTGAAACCGACGAGGCGCAGACGGGAAAACTGCATGCCGGTCTACTGGCACGCTCCGCTCACAAGGCGGCCTCGATGTCCAGGAGCATTTGATCGAGCGCCGCGTAGCCCGGATCGCCGGAGACCACCTCTCCGTTGAGGACGAGCGTCGGCGTCACCCTGACAGCATGGTCCGCGCGCGCCTTCTCCAGGCCCTCGAGGATCTGCTGCATCACCACGCGATCGTTGATGCACTGATCGACGATGTCCGGATCGCGGCCCCCCGATGCGACGATGGTCCTCAATTCCGCCACCGGATCATCCGCGCCGATCCAGCGTTCCCTGGTGCGGAAGAGGACGTCGATGAAGCGGAAGAAACTGTCACCGCCGGCACAGCGGGCCAGCGCCGACACCCTCAAGGCCAGGCCGTCCAGGGGGTACTCGCGGAACACCAGCCTGGCGCGTCCCGTCTCGAGCCAGTTGGCCTTGAGATCGGGAAGCGTGTTGGCATGGAAGGCGGCGCAGGCGCCACAGGTCATCGAGGCATACTCGATGATCTCGATGGGAGCCGCGGGATCGCCGAGGATCATGTCGCCCCCGTCGGCCCGGGCCCCGGACCGGACGAACGGCACCACCAGGGATCCCGCCACCAGCCCCACAAACTCGCGTCTCTTCCACACGTCCGGGCACCCCTTTGGCAGGTCGACGCCGATCATAGGGCAGGCACCCCCGCCATCTCAAGATGATCAGGCCGGACGGAATCATGCAATCTGCGCCACGCCAGCCGGCGTTCGTGTGCGCTGCCGGACTGCCTCGCCAACAGACGGCATTCCCGTCCTCGTCCACCACACTGCGGCCTTGTTCGAACGAAAGCAGCCAACGTGCCCCGCGTTGACGATACGCAGGAGGAGACGTAGAGAGCGACGGCAAGCGACGTCCGCCCGATCCGGAGGCACTTCATGGTCACCATTGCAGAGACACTGCTCGAGCAGGGCGAAGCCCGCGGATTGGCCAAGGGTGAAGCCCGCGGATTGGCGAAAGGCAGGGTGGAAGGCAAGGCCGAAATCCTCACCCGCCTTCTGGAACGGCGCTTCGGTCCCCTGTCCGGCGACATCCGCAACCGGATTTCCACCGCCAACCTCACGCAGCTCGACTCCTGGTTGGACGCTGTCATCGACGCACCGGAACTGGCAGCAGTCTTCGAGGCAGCGCCGTCACATTGAACAGGGAACGCCCGTGTGTGGAAGCGAGACGGCGGTAATGCGGACTTCATCCGATAGTCATGGCTGAATTGCACAATCCCCACGACAGATTGTTCCGGGCGCTGCTTTCCGACCGGGAACGCGTCCGTGACCTCCTGCGCGATCATCTGCCGAACTCCATCACCGGACAGCTGGCAGACACCCTGCCCGAGATCATTGAGGGAAGTTTTGTCGACGAGGCACTCGCAGGCAGCCAGAGCGATCTGCTGCTGAAGGTTGAGCTCGCCGCAGGCGGCGAAGCGTTTGTCTATGTCCTGGCCGAGCACAAGTCCACGCCCGATCCGTACCTGCCGTTGCAGCTTGCCTCCTACATGGTACGTATCTGGAAACGGCACGCGGGCACTTCGGCACAAGGACGCCGTTGTCTGCCTGCGATCATTCCAATGGTGGTCTATCACGGAGCAGACCGTTGGTCGGTGCCCGATGGACTGGCAGACATGATCGACACGGACGATCGGGCGCTGGCGTTGCTGCCGGGAGAGGGATACATCTTGCGCAACCTGCGCGAACTGGAGATCCAGACGCTGTCTCGCAACGCCGGGCTGCAGGCCGGGTTCGTCACGCTGCGTCAGGAAACACTGTCCGTCCTGGCCGGGACGATCGCGAGCCTGCCCGAAGGAGGCGATCTTCGGCGCCAGCTTTTAGAGTACGTACTCCAAGTCTACAATGTGACTCAGGATGAATTGCAAACGACATTGCACGAAGCGGGATATCACGATCTGGAGGCGCTCGTGGGAACCATTGCAGAGACACTGCTCGAGCAGGGCGAAGCCCGGGGATTGGCGAAAGGCAGGGTGGAAGGCAAGGCCGAAATCCTCACCCGCCTTCTGGAACGGCGTTTCGGTCCCTTGCCCGGCGATATCCGGCATCGGATTGCCACTGCCGGCGTCGCCCAGGTGGATACCTGGTTGGACGCTGTCATTGACGCACCTGACATGGCGGCAATCTTCGGAGCGCGTGAATAGGGGGTTGCAAGGGAGATGGCGCGAAGAGGGGTATCGCGCTCCGGAACTGCTTTTGTGAAACACCGCGGAGGAAGTGGTTGCCTCCGTGCCCACCACTCCTGCCTGGATGAGGTCATCGATGTGGCCCGGTCATCGGGCGGATTCCCCGCGTGATCATCCTGGCGAAGACCGTACAGGGATTGGTTCTTCTCCTCTGGGACCGCAGCGTAGACCGATCATTGACCCACGCGTAGACGATCTCCTTCGCCCTGCCGTCATGGCAAAAGAACAATCGGAACCGTCTGCCGATCCTGGCGCGCCGCCAAAGGCAACAGCGTGGGCCGAGCGTGTTGCTCCGGGACGGATCCTGCGGGACAACCTCCAGCATCTGTCGGCTCGATGCGTGGTACAGCCTGACGTTCGCATTGGATGCGAACTCCGTCGGATCGATTCGTTGTGCGCGTTGGAGCTTGCGCAACTGGTTGATGAGGCGGTCGTGGAACAGCAGCGTCCATCCGTGGCGCTGCATCAGAGATCGACGTCGCCTTCGATGTCCTCATCCGGCTCCGGTTCACACGCATGTTTGAGCATGTCCCGTGCCAGATCGCCCGGAAGCGTCCGAACATGTCTCCGGCTGGCAGATCAAGGAGCGCGCCAATGGCCGGGTCTTCATGCTCGGCGTCGGCACGGCTGACAACAATTCGTCTGTCCTCGTGGAGTTCGAAGACTGCTTTCGCGCCGGCATCGACGCCCAGCGCCTGACGGACCGTCTTGGGAATGGTGATCCTGCCTTTCGCGGTCATCGTGGCGACCTCACGGATGATCGGCATGATCGCCACTCCTTCTGTGCCGCGCAAACGTTGAGGCATTGTCCTTACCATGCAGAAGTGAAGTGGAAGATGCGGGCTCGCCGCACCAACTACCTTGAACTGAACGGCAAGTGTCTCGGCAGCGCCCGCCGCACAGATGTCCGGGCTGGCCACAACCGGCGTCCTTGATACCTCGAATTGTCAGCGCCATGATCTGCGTGTCAGAGCATCACGCTCCGGGGTCGGCCAAGCCGGCCGACATAGGGCTCGGGCAATCGGGCTCTGTGTTTGTTCGTGGTGGTCCATGCGCCAGGGACGTTCTTCATTCCGTTCGGCATGGCGTTCCACGTACCCAGTTGCATTGATCAAGCAACGAATCGTGCAGGGGCGAGGCGACAGCGACGCGGACGCTGCCTGATCGTCCATTTGAACAGACAGGATCGCCGCGGCTGAGTTCCCGGCCGCATGGGCAATCAGGCGTCCTGAATGAGAGGGGCGTACGTCAATGTGATGCGAGTGCAGGCGAACCGGACTTGTTCTGCAACGAGCGGTGGGGTGCGGTGGTGAGTCCCTCGTCCAGCGAGCCGCCGCGCGACTCGGCGGGGAGGCGGGCGATGAGTGGAAACGCAGAGAGAGAAGACACAATAAGTCGTGTTGGATGCTGATCAGCGATTGCATATATTTCCTGCAATTATAATTTTGCAAGAAATATTGAAAAACCGGAGGTTTCGATGTCGACACAGCTTATCGGCAGACGGATCAAGGCGCTGCGCGAGGAACGAAAGCTGACGCAGGAGAACCTGGCGGAGATGTTCGGCTTCAACGACCGGCAGACGGTGTCGGCGATCGAGACGGGGGCGAGGCGCGTGACGGCGGACGAGCTGATCCTTGCGGTGGAACGGCTTGGCGCGCCTCTCGAGTACTTCACGGATCCGTTCCTGCTTGCCGGCGAGGGCCGGTTCTCCTGGCGCCAGACCGGTCTCAGTGCCGAGGAGCTTGAGGCCTATGAACAAAGAGCGGGGCGTTGGGTGTCCGCCTTTCGGACGCTGGCGCCCCAGGTGGGTCGTGATGCGCCGCTTATGCGCCGGGCGCTCGGTCTTGGACGGCATTCCCGATTCGAGGACGCGATGCGGGCTGGTGAGCGCCTTGTTCGGGAGTTCGACCTCGGGGATGTGCCTGCGCTGCGGCTCGCCGAGGTCATGGAACACGAGCTCGGTATCCTCGTCCTCATGGTGGATGCGCATCGCGGAATCTCCGGAGCGGCGTGCCGCCTGCCGGAACTTGATTCGGTGCTGATCGCCCGCCATGAGGTCGTGGGGCGCCGCCACTTCGATCTCGCCCACGAGCTGTTCCATGTCCTGACCTGGGATGCGATGCCGCCGGAGCATCGCGAAGAGGCGAGAGACACCGGGGGGAATCGCGTCGAGCAGCTCGCCAACAACTTTGCGTCAGCGGTGCTGATGCCTGCCGAGAGAGTGGTGCAGTTCGGCGACTGGTCAAGGGGCGGTGATGACGCGCTGATCGCCAGGCTCAATGCGGCGGCTGAGGAGTTGCTTGTGACGTCTTCGGCCCTGAGATGGCGGTTGGTGGCACTTGGCGTCCTGAGCCTCGCAAGAGCGCGTGACCTTCCGGAAGCGGCGTTACGCCACAACGGGCGCGAGAACACGAGGAATGTCCGGCCGGCCCCCTTCTCGCGGCCCTTCATGGAGGTCATCGGCCTTGCCATCGAGCGAGGCCTGATCTCGGTGCGCCGCGCGGCAGAACTGCTCGATGTCACGATCGAGGGGCTGGCAGACCTGTTCTCGGCAAACGGCGTTGCCCATCCGATCGAGCTATGAGGCGTGATGGCCAGGCATCGTGGCAGCGTTCTCGTGGACACGAACGTGATCATCGAAGCGCACCGGACCGCCTCCTGACGGGCGGCTACCGCGTCGAGACCGTGGAGGAATGCGTGACCGAACCCAGACGGGATTCCAGCGACGCAGAAGGGAGCAGCAAGTCGACCAGGTCGAGCTCAGGCAAAGGCTTGGGGTCGTCCACGATGTC
>JAJEBJ010000016.1 GCA_022822575.1 Alphaproteobacteria bacterium
TACCCGGGGCCGTCAATCGCCTGTCCGGACCAGTTCCACGGTCAGGCGTGTGCCGGTCGCCTCGGCATACCGACGCAGAGTTGAAAATGACGGCGATACCCGCCCGCCTTCCAGCCGAGCGACGGCTGACTGCGTTGTCCAGATTCGTCTGGCAAGCTCCGCCTGCGTAAGATTTGCTGCTGTCCGGGCACGAACCAAGGCCTCGATCAGGGCGTACTCTTCGTCGACACGCGCATACTCTTCCCGGAACTCAGGATCCTGCATGAAGCGGTCTTTCAGATCCTTCAATTTGGTCATGGCATAACTTTCCTCATCCGCTCCCATCTGAAGTCTGTCGGTATAAACCGCATGGATACGACAATCCATCATTCCGGTTCCCGGCACCTGGTCAGGGTGATTTGACGATTTGGCAAATCGAGAGCAATGAAGAGACAGGAAGGCCCTGGCGAGACCAATAGCCTTGACCGGCTGGCCATGCGATCACCAGAAAGGCCATTTACTGGTCGAACGCCACCCCAAACCGGTGCACCCTAGATTCTGCTGATGAGATCCAAGAAGTCGCTTTCCGACAGTATCTGGATGTCCTCGCCCTTCTCGATGAGAGTCTCCGCCTTCCGGTGCTTGGTGCTCTTCTCGTAGCCCTTGAGCTTGCTCATGTCCTGAGTGCCGACGACGAGGATCGTGGTTTTCTTGCTGACATTGGCATCTACACGACACCCGGCGACTGCGGCCATGTCTGCCGCTTCCCGTCGAGGAATCCCCAGCGCACCGGTGAAAACGAGCGACGCACCGAACAACGCCCCTTCGGCGTTGCCCTCTCGTCGCGGTGACTCCGACAATGAAGAACCGATGGGCCGGTTCACGCGTTTCAGCCAGCCCTCAATATCTGTCTCCGCTGCTACGCACGCGCTGAGCACGATTTCTGCCGCAGCTCGGGCGTCTTCCAGCGCATCGTGGTGCGTGAAGGAGATGTCGAGATCTGTCGCTACGTTCTTGAGGCCGTATCCTTTACGTCCATACCTCTCGGGCCATGCCCTTCGGACGATCTTCGCGCTGTCGAGCCACGTCACTTGCAGCTGTTCGAGGTCATACCTCGTCATGGCGCGTTCGAACGCCACTCGGTCGAACGATGTGTGGCTCACCAACACCGAGCCACGCAGCCGTTGGCGCAACTCCTCGCGAACTTCGGGTAGGGTAGGGCTACTTCGCACGTCCTTTTCTTCGATTCCATGGATAGACACGTTCCATGGATCGAACCAATCCTCCGGATTCACCAGCGTCTGCCACCGATCCACGATTACACTGTTCTGAACGTGAACAATGCCGATCTGGCAGATGCTGGCCCGGTCGGCGTTGGCCGTTTCAACATCGATGGCATTGAACGTCTCCATCTCAGCTCATACCTTCGGCGATGAGGACTTCCGGATCCTCGTAGCGCTTGATCGACACGACATCGGTAAAGAACCAGTATCCGGTCCGATTGGCAGCCGTCTCTATTTCCTTCGGCTCGTGCAGCAACATCGGAACCTGCGCACTCAATCCCTCCGGAGTGCCGTCCGGCCAAGCGAGATCGAGGATCCCGTTCGCCTCACCGGTGTCCGGGTTCGCAAGATCAAAGAGGAACTCGCCCTCCGGCAATCCCGTTTCCACTACCCACTGGCTCACCTGCAGTGCCTAGGCCGACAACGCCGGCCAGATCATGCGTGCAGCGCCTCCGCACTCCGTCCCGCAATTGACCGGTCACGGCGCGCTTGCGCAAGCTCATAGCTCGCCTGCATCCGCATCCAGTGATCGGCGGTGCCCCAGCCGATATCCTCCAGCGCCAGTGCCATGTTCGCCGACACGCCCGCCTTTCCGTTCAAAAGGCGCGACAGCGTGCCGCGCTCGCACCCGAGACGAGCCGCCGTTTCGGTCACGTTCCAGCCCACATCATCCATGCTCTCTCGGATCAGTTCGCCCAGATGCGGTGGGTTCATCATCGGGCCGACACGCTCGCTTGTAATGTCGTTCATGGTCAGTATTCCCTCCAATCAGTGATAGTCAATCAGGTCCACGTCCACGGCTTCACCGTTCTCGAAGCGAAATACCACGCGCCAGTTGCCCGAGACGCGGACGCTCCATTGGGCCCGCCCGGTCACCCTTCAGGGGATGCAACCGGAAACCCGGCGCATCGGCACTTCGCGGATGCGCCGCCTCTTGCAACCGGATCAGGATACGTTTGAGTCGTGATGCCTGTCCTGCGGGTACATACGCGGGATTGTCCCGCTCGTGCAGCGCCCGCAGTCCCTTGTGCCTGATCCTCATGCTTTACTGTAACGCGTAGCGCCACTCGCTGCAAGAATTCAATGTGATGCAATCGGAGTGGAGACCAGCTTGCAGGCGCGGGGAATCAGCCTTGGCACACCCGCTGCCCGAACTCAATCGAAAGGGTGTTCTGGCCAATATGGCATTATCTCTTTGAAGCCTTTCCTCCTATCATCATGAATGCCTATTTTTACGAGAAGAGAAGCTGAAAAGACAGGGTGCCAGCGCCCCCCCATCGACCGCTTGTATG
>JAJEBJ010000427.1 GCA_022822575.1 Alphaproteobacteria bacterium
GGGTTTCTCTGTCCGGCGTGACTCCCATCAGCGACAGTGCCGCCTCGCACAGAAGGACTCCAGTCCCGGCGATGAACCCGCCCGCAACGGAATAGGGGATGAACCGGATCAGATTGGAGAGCCGAAAGTAACCGATTATCAGAAAACAGACCCCCGTCGCCATTGCCCCGATGATCACCACCGTAGCCGTGGTCACGAAACGCACGATCGCATCGCCCTCCACGCCAATGGTTGACGCGATCACGACCAACACCATCGAGGACGGCACCGCGGTCATCGAGAGAGCGCCACGGTAGCCGCTGGTCAGGGCGATCCACAGGCAGACGACGAAACCGCCGAACAGCACCATGATCGTGCCCTGGGACAGAAATGGCGCCAACGGGCCGGCAAACACAAGGGCTCCCACGGAGATGAGGTACGCCGAGCCTATAACGCCCACGACCAAGCCAACCGACAGCGCCGGGAACAAGTTGCCCGAGGTTACGTCAGCACGCAGTTCGGACATCAGGTTCATGAGCGATGTTCTCATTGACCTGCCGAAACCCTGCGTTGCGTGGAAGCGAGCTTGATCTCGAATTATCGCCGGTTGCGCCTGTCGTACAAGGGCATGTGCGCGGACCGGTTCAGCGTCGTGCGCCAAACGTCTCCGCAACGGACGTGAACGGCGCCGAAGCGGCTCGTTCAACGCTGGACAGCTGCCGGTTCACTCCGAAAGACGTGGGCAAGGCACGCTTCCCGCAGCCCTTCGGCACTCACTCCGGTCGCGCGCACAGGGTCTCCTGGCTCCATGACCGCAGCCTTGAGCATCTTTTCGTCGATCGAGAACGGCTGGAGTGTGCCCCGCTCCCACGAGCCTTCCCAAGCCGGCAGGCCCATCGATCGACTTGCAAGCCCCGCGCGTGATAGTCGCCGACCGGAGCCTGCTCCGAGGTCAACTCTCCGTGCAGTCCGCCGACGATGCGGCGCGATGGGCCGAATACAGCCGACGCAGGGACGCAGACGTCGATCCGTCGGCCGATGCCTGGCGCCCGGCAGACGACCGGTACGGCTCGCTCAGGCCGACAAGGATCCCGGTCAATCTTCCCTTGCTGCCGTCCTCTTCGAAGAACCTGGCGGTGCTGAAACCTGCTGCAAGGCGCGGAGTGCCTGCTCTGCCCTGGATGTTCGACACACCTCCGCCCCAATGCCCCTTGATGCGCGCGACGGTTCGATTCGGGTGCGTCACGGAGACGTTCGGACCCTCGAACGTCCCGTCCGGCATCAGGGGGACCGCGCCGAGGTGATTCTCATAATCCCGGGCGAGGGATTCGGTATCGACCCCCTCGTTGGCGAGATGGAATCCCGGATGCACGGGACACGGTGCCGGCATCGAAGTCCGCGGTCAGGTTGACCGTCCCTGCGTACTCATCCTTGCACGGCAGTGTCTTCCCCAGACGCCAGGTAGGAGGTGACCCCGCCGGACTGCCCGAGATACGTCGCCTGGCCGAACACGGGAAGAACGGGAGGGTTCTCGGGATCCAGTTCCGGGCCGTCGACAATCGAGAACCGCTTCGCTTCCTCAAGGTCGGGCAGCTTCTGGCCGGCGAGTTCTGCCCTCCAGCCCGCCATGAGGTAGTCCGCAGTGTCTTCGGGGTCCCGGCTCACCAGCCCGCAGACGATCGAGCCTCCGTCGTCTCGTGCCTGGAGCATGGCCCGGTTCCGCGTGATGTGCCCCGGCAAGAGGGTCTTGCCGGAACTGGTCTCGATGGCGTTGCCGGCGGTGCTGACGCTCTCGTCCACCATGCCCTCCAAGGATACGAAGACACTCAGGAGATCCCCTTAGAACGACGATTCCGCCCGCACGTAATGGGGCTCTCCATCATGGGGGCACTGCAGGCGTTCGCCTGCAGCAGCAGACAGAATGAGAGAGGTCTGATCATCGTGTGCGGCCTCACGATTTCACGGCTGTGACGCTTGAGCGGTTCGAACCTTCGATGATGGCCAATGCCTGATGCCGGGCGGCGGCCCTCGATCGGCGGGATGAATCAGCATGACTTCCGGCAACGCCCGCCCGCGCACAGGCGCCAGGACAGGACGGATCCGTCCGAAGGGGGCTTCCACTCCTCGGGGCCCGTCACAACAAGATCGCCAAAGGGTGCCCACAACACGGGGCGTCAGGATTTTCCGACGTCGTTTCCACGGGATCCGTGGGACAGTCTCAGGGCTCTTCGAGCCAGGTCGCCATCGGTTCCTTGACGGTTCGGAGCAACGCGTCCGGTCAGACGCTTCGTAATCTGCCGCTCGGTTCGGTATGTTCTCTGTTGAGAACTGAGGGGAGCCTGCAAGGTGAATTCCGGGGCGCGGAGAATTGGGACATCGGTATCCGTCGTTCTTTGCCTCTTCATGCTGGCCTGCACCCTTGTCGGCGCGCGCCCGGCCCTGGCGCAGGAGGCGTGTCCGCTTCCCGCTGGTGGGACGCCCCCAGCGGACCCGTCCGTCACGGCTCAGGAGGTTGAGAACGGCACCGGTCTCCTGAGGGACTTCGCGCTCTCCGTGAGGGCCCGGTCCAGAGAACACTCCCTTGAGGCCGGGACAGTGGAACAGGGGCTCTACATTGGATGTCTCATAAGGCAGGAGGGGAGTGTCTGGCGTTCCGGTTCCACGTACATCGTGAGCCTGACGCCCGATGGTCGCGTTTATCTTCACGCGAAGAACATGGCCCTGGCGGGCAGGCAGCTCAATCCCCTGATTTACGCGGAGATCCTTGCAGCGCTGGGTGTCTCTCCGGCCGATCTCGCCAATCTGGCGTCTCCCGATACCGATACGCGCAACAGCGCTGTCGCCGCACTCTTCGCCACGTTGTCGCAGGAACCGGATGGGGCGTTCGATGCCTCTGTTGCCGTACCGGGCCTGCGGCCGGGCATACCCGGTGCCTCCGGCTACGCCAGCGTCTATGTCTCGTCCAATCTCCGGGCACCGATCGTGTTGCTCGCCGGATTCGATCTCGGCGAGTCTCACCTGGTTCCCGTCAGCGCTGAAGCCATCGATTACGGCGACCCGGCCATCACGGCCAGAGACGTGGTGGACCGCAGAACCCTGAAGGCCTTCGTCACGGAAGCCGGAAACTACATGCTCGAAATCCAGAGGTCCGGAGATGCAGCCGCAGCATCGAAAACCAGGATCGCCCTGCGCGATCCGAACGGACCCTGGCGGCACGGTTCCGTCTACCTCTACGTCCTGGACACGGTCACCAACATCATCACGTTTCACGCGGCATTTCCGGACAGGTTCGAGAACCGGCCTCTGGTGCCGACCGTTCGTGACGCCGTGACCGGAGAGTTCATTCTGCCGCAGGTGATCGCCGCGGCGAAGAGCAGCCCGGACGGCGGCTTCGTGGAGTACCGCTTCGACGACCCCACAGACGACACCGACAGCGCCGACATCCCCAAGGTCGGCTATGCCAGAGAGTTCAGCAGCCAGATCCAAAGGGCGGACGGAAGCGTCATTCCGGTCAACCTCATCGTCGGCTCTGGCTTCTACGGAACCGCCGCCCCCGCGGCGGTGGCGGGCGACCCCAACGCGGTGATCGAGGCGGTGTTGCCCCAGGTGATGCGGGCGATGACGGCGAGCACGGTCGATGCGGTCTCGAGCCGCATCGCCGAGGCAGGTTCCGGCACGGCATCGCAGGA
>JAJEBJ010000383.1 GCA_022822575.1 Alphaproteobacteria bacterium
GCCCAGAACCCGGGTCATCATCATGCCAGCTGTGAACATGATGTTTGAGCCAAGCAGGAGCGCCGCGCCTTCCCAGGGGATTTGTCCGCCCGGCCGGACGACAAACAACACGGCCGCGAATCCCAGCAGCACCGCGCCCCAGCGGTGCGGGCCGACCGGTTCCTTCAGGATCCACGCCGAGGCAGCGGTGATGAAAATGGGCGCAGCCATACCGACAGCCACGGCGTCGGCCAGGGGCATCAGCGGCAGTGCGAAGACAAAGCTCGCAAAGGCACAGAACCCGATCGCGCCGCGCAACAGGCTGAAAACATGAAGCCGGAGGGACATGCGTTGCAGGCCACCCTGACGGCTCGCCAGCAGGAAGACCGGCGCCATGCCGAACAGGCTGCGCCAGAAGAGGATGACGAAGACAGGATAGGTCGCGGCATACCACTTGCTGGCCGCGTCGTGCAGCGCCCAGATTCCGACTGCCAGCACGATGAGGGCGATTCCCAACTGCGGACGATCATGACCTTTGGTCGTTGCGTTCACGTCCTGTTCCGCTCATTCCTCTTTCGGACGCCATGTGTCCTTGGATGCCCCTGTGCACCTGTGCCTCTCCGGTAACCTGAAGAACTCCGTTCACTGCCATGCCGCCCTGCCCTGCGTCCCGAGGCAGTTCGGCGAAACGAGACCGGCCTGAACGATGGTTGGCCGCAGGGATGCCGATCATGCGCACGCACCCGGAACAGGGATGATGGACCCGGTCCGGTGTTGACCGTCCGAAACGTGGTTCGAGAGCACAAGCACTTCGCGCCTTAGCATGTGAGAATCCTTCCGAATAGGGGTCACGCTGACATGTTCGGTCTGACCAACGTCGCCTCCGGCGTGTCGTCAATCCCGCCCCGTTGGCAACGCGGGCAAAGCGGCGGGTCCTCGGCGGCCAACCAGATACGGGATTTTTTCAGATCGCCACCATCAACGGGCTGACCGGTTCTTTCCGTAGCGTTGGCAACACAAGGGCCGGGCTCTCAGCATCTGCGCAAGTCCCGCCAACATCGATCACGGCTGGAAGTCCGTTGTAGCGGATACGCGGCATCATGTGGCGCCTTCCCCGATATCGTTGTCGACATTGACGGCGCGGCAGTTTGTCGCAAAGCGGTCGCCAGAGGGTAGAGCACGGCGTGGTTTGAGAAGCGGTCTGACCAAAGACGGCGGGTTCCTCATGACAGCGTGGCGGCGACCTCTCGGGCGACGGATCGGCCGTTGAGCCAGGCGCCACCGGCGAGCTGGTACCATGGCGCGGCCGTGGCCTCGCCGGCAAAGAAGATCCTGTCGGCCACCGGCCGGGCGAGTTCTTTCCGTGCGCCGTGGTGGCCGGGGAGTGCCGCGGCGTAGGCGCCACGCGTCAACGGGTTGCTGTCCCAGTCTGTCGCCAGTCCCCTGACGAAGTGCTTGTGCACGTCGCTGCCGAAGATCGCAGCCAGTTCGCCCAGGGCGAAATCGATCGCGGCATCAGACCCCGCGGCCGCCAGTTCGCGCCCGAAACGCCCGCCCGCAAAGCCGATCATGAGATCGAAACTGAAAGGGAAGGTGAGGAAATAGCAGGCCCGTGCCGGCAGCAGGTTTTCCACGTGGTAGGTCATCCAGTTGTTGTCGCCGAGACCGAACCGCTCACCATCGAACTCAAGGGCGATCTTCATCAGAAGCCCCATCGGCAACCGGTCGATTGCTTCCTGTTTCCAGACCGGAAGGGCAGGAGCAAAGGAGATGTCTCCGGAGCCGAGCACGCCTGTGGAAACGGTGACGATACAGGCCCGTGCCCGCACGGTTCCGGAGGGTGTCTCCACCGCCACTCCCTCACCACTCCAGTCGATGCCGGTTACCGGTGTCTCCAGCTTGACGGGAAGGCCGGATCCGTCGCGGGCGACAAGCGTGCCGTACCCTTCACGAATCATGTAGTAGGCGCCGGCATCGCCGAAATTCCAGTTGTCCAGGGTCGACAACTCGTCAAAATCGACGGAGAAGTCCATGGCTCCCATCCACGTCTGGGACACGCCGGAAAACGGCATGTCGGACGGAACAACCGTCGAGGCGGCGACATCGAGACCATCGCGTCCCGCCTTGTTGAGAGCGCTGTTGATGGCGTCCCAGGCGCGGTCGTAGTCTCCCCGTTCCTGGCCTGTCGCCTTGCGGTCGCCGACAAAGACCGATTCTCCGGCATTGTTGTGGTTGTGCAGCGTGAACCCCCACTCGCGTGCCATGGCGATATAGGGAAGATCTGCCGGGCCCATGACCCAGGAACATCCGTGATCGAAGGGAACACCGAAGGTGTCGCTTTCCGTCCATGCCCGGCCGCCTACTCGTCCCGCGGCCTCGAGGACGACGACGGACAATCCCTCATCCATCAGTGTCCGGGCTGCGGCAAGGCCGGCCGATCCGGCCCCCACGACCACGACATCCGGGTTGCCGGAAGCACCAAGGGCGCCGGAAGGCAACGCCAACGTTGCCCCGAGGCCGGCCAGAAACGACCGGCGGGAGAACGAACGTGTATGAATCATGATTGGCGCCCTTCTTCGGTCTGCAGTGCGTTACTGCTGCAGCGTGCGGATGCCATCTGTTGTTCCGGATCCGGGGTCATGCCAGGTAGCGCGACCTGCGGCGGCGGCGCACGAGCAGGAGCACCGCACTGATGAAAGCCGTGATGACCCACAAGGGACAGCCCAGCACGGGCAGGCCGACTTCCAGCCACAGGTCCGGGTCGACGTCTTTCTCGATCAGCGCCTGCAATCCGACGAGACTGTTGGCATCGATCATGGCCCAGAGAGCGCCGACCGAGAGCGATGCGTAAAGAATGGCCAGCACCACGGTGATGATGACAAAGAGGCTTGTCATGATGAATCGCACCTCTGACAACACAATCTCCCTGGGCCGGTCCTCCGCACAGCAAGCAGTTTAGCCGACATCCCTCGGTCCGTCATTGTCACCCTGGCAAATGTTGACGCCATGCGGGGCAAGGGTGAGATTGGTCCGGCGTGAGGATCGGGGAGCGGCCATGCCCGCCGCACAGGAGACGGTACCGTTGTCACCACGCCTGTTTCGGGTGGATGCCATGGTAGAGCCGGGATGACGGATCCGGCCCGGCCACAGCGGGTGACATGATGCCGGCGGATCCCGGAGCACTTATCGCCCTTGCGTCCATCGTTCTGGCGCTGATGCTCTATGCGGCGCCACGGGCGTCGATGGAGCTGGCTTCGCTCACCATCCTGTGTCTGCTGATGCTGGCGTTCCAGGTGTTCCCCGAAACCGGAGCGGATGGCCGCAACCGGTTGAGCCCCGACGTCCTGCTGGCCGGATTCGCGAGCCCGGCCCTGCTCGCCCTGATCGGCCTCATCGTCATCGGCCAGGGTCTGGCCCAGACCGGTGCGCTTGACCGTCTCGCCGGGGCTCTGCTGGGCGCCGCCGGCGGGCGCTCCGAGGTGGCGCTGATCTTTTCTCTCGCGACTGTGCTGTTGATCAGCGGGATCCTCAACAACACGCCCGTCGTCGTGATCTTCATCCCCATCCTGCAGGCCTTCGCCGGCCGTGCCGGCACACCTCCGAGCCGTGTCCTGATGATTCTGAGCTATGCCGCCATCCTGGGCGGCATGACGACATTGGTCGGCTCGAGCACCAATCTCCTGGTCGATGGCATGCTGCATGATCTCGGGCAGCAGGGTTTCGGTTTCTTCGACTTCACGGTGCCCGGGCTGGCGATCGCCGTTCCAGGCCTTCTCTTCGCCCTTGTTGTGGTGCGACGCCTGCTCCCCCGACATGACATCTACGGTGATTCCACCGTGCCGTCGACTCGCCAGTTCCTTGCCCAGATCGACGTCGTGACGGATCGCCCGCTCCACGGCCTCAAGCCGAGGGGTGGTTTCTTCCCCGATCTTGGTGAGGTGACGGTCCATGCCATCCGGCGCGGTGAGAACAGTCTACTGCCGCCCTTCGAGGACGAAGCCGCGTTGCGCCACGGCGATATCCTCATCTTCAGTGCCACACGGGCCTCGCTCACCGAGGCGGTTCGCGGCCAGATGGACCTCC
>JAJEBJ010000273.1 GCA_022822575.1 Alphaproteobacteria bacterium
GGAGGTCACCCTGGCCAATACACCCGGTACATCGGGAATCTCCAGGCCAAGACGGACCATGCGGCCATCGCGCACGAGACCGTGCTCGATCACCATCGACAGCACCCGGCTGTCGATGTTGCCCCCCGACAGGACAAGACCCACCTTGCGCCCGCGGAAGCGTTCGGGATGGGCGAGAAGGCAGGCGAGCGACGCAGCCCCTCCGCCTTCCGCAACCGTCTTCTCGATTTCCAGGTAGGTCTGGACGGCGTGTTCCAGCTGGCTTTCGCTCACCAGGACAATGTCGGACACGAGATCCCGGACAATCGGAATGGCGTTCTTCCCGGGCGTCTTCACCGCAATGCCATCAGCGATGGTGCGGCCTCCCGCCTTCACCTCCAGTCCCTGGAGTTGCTGGTACATCGAGGGGAACATCTCGGCCTCGACGCCGACGATTTCCGCTTCCGGACGAATGGCTCTGGCGGCAATGGCGATGCCACCAATCAACCCGCCGCCACCGATAGGGACGATGATGACATCGAGGTCGGGCACATCCTCGAGCATCTCGAGGGCGAGAGTCCCCTGCCCTGCCATGACATGGTCATCATGATAGGGATGGACAAAGACGAGATTCTCGTCGGCCGCCATGAGATGAGCGGACACGGCCGCATCATCGATGGTCTCGCCTGTAAGGATGACCCGGGCGCCAAAGCGCTCGGTATTCCGGACCTTTATCACCGGTGCCCCTTCGGGCATGACGATGGTCGCCGGAATGCCCAGACGCTGGGCATGGTAGGCGACGGCCTGGGCGTGATTGCCGGCTGACATCGCGATGACTCCGCGGGAGCGCTCGTCGCCTCCGAGAGAGGCGATCTTCACCAGGGCGCCACGGTCCTTGAAGGATGCCGTGAACTGGTGATTCTCGAACTTCACGAACACGTTGGCCCCGCTCATGGTCGACAACGTGCGCGAATGGACACAGGGCGTCCTGACGACATGCCCCGCAATCACGCCCGAGGCCTGGTTGATGGAGTCGATCGTCACGCTCATCGCTCGCGTGTCTCCCGGGCTGCCGGCACGCCAGCCATGACGATGTTGCTTGCGTCTTCCGGGGTGTCGATATCCACCAGAACGGCGCCGTCGTCCATCGCGACCTCGATCACGTAATCCCCGTACTCGCCGATAAGGTGCCTGGCGCCGGCATCGCCTGTCACCCCGCGCATCGCCTGGAAGAAGCTGCTGTCCCACAGGACGGGGTTGCCGCGGCGACCATTCCACGTCGGCACGACAATCGCCTTGGCCCCGGACCCCTGCCATGCCCGGGCAAGGGATCGCAGCGCCGGACCGGTGACCGCCGGCATGTCGCCCAGGCAGACGAATGCCGCACCACAGGAGGTGGGGAGCGCATCGAGACCGGCCTTCAGTAACGTGCTGAGCCCGGCCTCGTGGTCGCTGTTGTCGACAAACGAGACTGGACAACCCTCAAGGGCTGCGCGCACGGCGGGGGCCTGATGGCCGGTTACCACCCGTATGACCGTGATTCCGGCCGAATTGAGGGCGTTCACCACGTGGCGCACCATGGGTACACCATCGATCGTCATCAGGAGCTTGTTGTGCCCGCCCATGCGCCGGCTGCGACCAGCCGCCAGGACGATCGCAGCCGGCATCTCCCTGCGGCTTCCCGCTACGGGAAGAACACCCGACGGCCGCCCCTTGAGGAGGCCGCCCACGCCCATGGCCTGGATGTCCGTGCCGGTCACGCGGATTCCGGCGGCAAGACGCCCCAGAACGAGATCGAATCCGTTGGGCTGCGGTGACCTGGCACACCCCGGCAGACCGAGAACGCGGGTGCTGCCAATGTGGGCGAGAAGCAGGAGATTGCCCGGATCAACAGGCATGCCGAGGTGATCGATCACGCCGCCTGCGGCCTCGACCGCCGCCGGGATGACATCCCGGCGGTCCGAGATGGCCGAGGCGCCGTAGACGAGAACGATATCGTGGTTCGCGGCCATGCGGGAGATGGTGTCGCTGAGATCCACAGTGCGGTGCGGGGTCCTGACGCTGTCGCCCAGACTCAGGCCGAAACCTTCGATTCTCGCGGTCACCACACTCGTGGTCCGGTCGAGAACCCGGGACTTCACCGCCGGCGAGGTGGTCATGACAAGACCCGTGCGCCGGGCGCTGAAGGGGGCAATCGCCAGTGCCGGCGCCGTCATCAGGCCAATGCATGCCTCGACGGTGGCTGATGGCACGGCGAACGGAATGATCTTGATGGTCGCCACTCTCTCACCCTCGCCCACCGGTTCGAATCCGGGCAGGGTCGCAATCGTCACCGCCTCGTGGACACTGTTCACGGCCTGCAGCGCGACGACGTCGACCGTCACAAGGCCCGCATGTCGGGCGACGATGTCGACCCGCCCTCTCGAGGCGGGTTTCACCAGCAGATGGAATCCTGCCAGGGCCTCGGCCACCCTGGTTGCCGCTTCATCCTCCGGGACATCGTCGGTGTCGGGCATGGCAACGAACAACGCGGTGACACCTGCTGCCACGAGTTCGCCGGCGAGCGCCTCGTCAATTCGGCACCCCTTCCTCACGGAACGCCCTTCAATCGTGACACTGTGGGCGAGAATGCCGCCCACGGCATCGCGCACCGGCACTTCTGCGAACTTCACTGCAGTTTTCCGTTCCGGGCGGCGATGACTTCGGCCATGATCGAAAGCGCGATCTCCTCTGCCGAACGCGCCCCGATATCGAGGCCGACGGGACCGCGAATTCGCGCCATGGCAAGGCCGTCAATCCCCTCGTCCGCAAGGCGTTCCAGGCGTTTTGCGTGGCTGCGCCGGCTGCCCAGGGCACCGATGTAGAAGGCCGGCGACCCGAGTGCGGCGATCAGCGCCGAATCATCGATTCGGGGTTCGTGAGTCAGTGCCGCCACGGCCGTGCGGTGGTCCGGATCGAGCCGTGCCAGTGCATCGTCCGGCCAGGCCTCGACCATGCGGACATCGGGAAATCGCCGGGCATCAGCCCAGGCGCTCCGGGGGTCGACGATTACCGGGTCGATACCCGTCGTCTTGGCAAGGACTGCCAGCGGCTGCGCGACATGAACGGCGCCGACGATGATCAGCCGCACCGGCGGATTGAAGACATGCAGGAAGAGTGGACGGCCCTTCACATCCAGCGTCCGGGAGTGATCGGACCGGAACGCCTGCGCAATGTCCTGCGCCAGGGGGACATCACCAGGAGGGTCATCGTGGCGGATCAGCCATGAATCGCCGCTGTCAAGCCAGGTCGCGTGGATGATGCCCTTCCGCTCCCTTCGGGCCTGGTTGAGAGTCCTGAGCGTCTCACCCTTCATGTCAGTGGCGTGACGAAGACCTGCACCGTGCCTCCGCAGGTCAGCCCCACTTCCCAGGCACGTTCGTTGGAAACGGTAAACTCGAGAGTGCGCACCTTTCCCTCCGCCATCGCTTCGCGCGCCCCTTCGACGACAGCAGCCTCGATGCAGCCTCCCGACACGGAGCCCCTGAAGGATCCGTCCTGGCGCACCACAAGCTGACTCCCCACGGGACGGGGACTTGACCCCCAGGTCCTGGTCACGGTTGCCAGCGCAACCTGGTGGCCGTCGCCGGACCAGGCCTCGGCCGTCTCCAGAACATCCTCCATCAGACCTGTCTCAGCCATCCTTTCATGTCCTCCGCAGATCCGCGTCCCGGTCTGGCCAGAATCTCCGCCAGACCTTCGAGACTCGCAAGATTATGGCATGGAAGGAATCTGTCGACATGTGGCAGCATCGTCCGGATCCCCCATGTGCGGGGGCGGAATTCACGCCACCGCAGCAGGGGGTTGAGCCACACCAGTTTCCGGCACGAGCGCCTGAGCATCGCCATTTCGCGCCCGAGATTGCCACCGACATCGCGGTCAAGCCCATCGGTGACGAGAATGACGATGGTACCCTGGCCGGGAAGACGACGGCCCCAGCCGCGATTGAAGGTCCCCAGGCATTCGCCGATGCGAGTGCCGCCGGACCAGTCCTCCACGCGCCCGGCGACCGAACGCAGGCCTGCCGCGGCATCCGGCGTTGCCAGATCGCGGGTAACATGGGTGAGCCGGGTGCCAAAGGTGAAGGTATGGACTTTCATCGCACCGACGGTCCATCGGCGAGTACCTGCCTTGCGGCCGTGCGCCGACAAGGCATGGGCGAAACAGATCAGCATGCGTGCATAGTCGATCATGGAACCCGAGATGTCGCACAACAGCACCACCCCGGGTGGCTTGTCGACCCGCCGGACGAGAGGCAGCGTGATCATGCCGCCCGGTTGGCGCACGCCCGCCTGCAGCGCCGCCTTCAGATCGATTCGACGGCCGGATGGCGAGGGCCTGAGGCGGCGTCCGGCAAGCGGGGCCAGGGCCATCGACATCTGCGCCACCACCTGACGCGCACGCGCCATCTCGCCTTCGTCCATGTCGGCAAAGTCCATGGTGCGCAGTGCCTCGGCGGGCGACCAGGTTCCCTCTTCTCCGGCTTGCGGACCGTGTCCCCCGTCTTCCCTCGTGCCCTCCGGCAGTCCCGGATTCGTGGCTCCGGCCTCGACAACGGGTTTCTGCGTGGCGCTCCCGGCAGCGGGTTCCTCCGACCAGAATCGGTGAAAGATCCTGGCAAAGAGATCGCTTTCCTGCTCGCTGGAAACGAAGATGGCATGCCACATCCAGAAGACATCCTCGCGCCGGGCGACCCCCGCCAGGTCCAGGGCCCGGATGGCGTCGGGCACCTTGTCCGGTCCCGCCGCCAGTCCGGCGGCACGCAGGGAACCGGCAAAGCGCACCACGTTGGCCAGGATCGCACTCACGTGCCGGCTTCCTTCAGCAGCACGTCAATGCCGGCGTCCCTGATGGCCCGGATGTCGTCCTGGTGCTTGAGCAGCACGCCAAGCGAACTGTCGACAATCTCCGGTTCCAGTGACCGGGTGTTGAAGTGCTCGAGAGCCATCGCCCAGTCGAGGGTCTCCGCGACCCCCGGGGTCTTGTAGAGATCCTGGCGGCGCAGGCACTGGACAAACCTGACGATTTCGGCGCCGAGCCGGTCCCCGCAACCGGGCACCTTGCGCTCCACGATCTCGATCTCCCGCTCGGGCGAGGGGTAGTCGACCCAGTGGTAGAAACAGCGACGCTTGAGTGCGTCATGCACTTCGCGCGTCCGATTGGAGGTGATGATGACGATCGGTGGTTGGCCTGCCGCCACGGTTCCCAGTTCGGGAATGCTGACCTGCCAGTCGGACAGCACCTCCAGAAGGTAGGCTTCGAAAGGTTCATCCGTTCGGTCGATCTCGTCGATGAGAAGGACAGGCGGTCCCTCCTCATGAGGGCGCAACGCCTCCAGAACGGGCCGGCTGAGCAGGAATTCGTCGCGATAGATCGCGCCGGAGACCGCATCACGATCAACCGCCCCGGCGGCCTCTGCAAGCCGGATCTCCACCATCTGGCGCGGATAGTTCCACTCATAGACCGCCTGGGCCACATCGAGGCCCTCGTAGCACTGCAGGCGAATGAGCCGGCGGGCGAGCGCGGTTGCCAGCACCTTCGCCGTCTCCGTCTTGCCAACACCGGCCTCGCCTTCGAGAAAGAGTGGTCTTTCCATGGCCAGCGCCAGGTAGATGGCGCAGGCAAGTCCGCGCCCGGTGACGTAGTCTTTCGATTCGAGAAGGCGAACGGTCTCGTCAATCGAACCAGGGAGAACCCCGGAGTCCTCCATTACGTGCTGTCGCATCGGGCGTCATCCATCCATGCTGCGACTGCGCCGGCCAGCGCGTCGATGCCGTGACCGAGAGAGAATTCCCGCCACAACCGGCACCTGCCTTCCGTCATCGTGACATGCATCGATCCGGATGTCCCTTCCCCGCGGTCATAGCGGAACTCCAGTGTGTCGTAGACCCGCTCTCCGCGGCCGGCGAAGGCAACGACCCCGGGCGACGAGGTACGCAACTCCGCCATGTCAATTACAAGACCCTCCTCGCCCGGCAACACGTCGACCTCGCCATCGAGAAGACTCTCCAGACCGAGTCCCGCTACTCCGGCATGGTCGAGAAGCGATCCGGCATCGAGGCCGGAAAGACGGAGTTTCATCATATTGCCGTCACGGCCCACGGGTTCGACCCTGAACGACTTGCCCGAGGGCAGACTGGCCACGACGCTCTCCACCACCAGCGTGCCGTCGCCGGGCCAGGACACCGACACCTCGACATCATGGAGCGGCAGAAGGGCGTCGAGGCCGGCGATCGTGAACGTTTGGGCAGACGACGTCTCCAGCGGAAGGAGGTGGGTGAAGGTGCTTGTGCCGGAGACCTGTCGCACCTGGACACCGGCGATCCTGGCGGAGACGTCATTGATGGTGACAGCAAGATCAGCGCCGGACTCTTCTCCCTCGAACCAGAGTGTTCCCGTGACAGCCACGCCCCCCTGGACATCGCTGAAGGGCGCACCATAGAGGGGGGAGAGGTCCGCCGGCTGCAGGCCCGGGACCTCGAACAGCGCACTGACAGTCTTGACGGACGCCTCAAAACGGTCCTGTTCCGGCTTGTAGCGGGCATCGACGGCACCGAGGAACCGCGCCTTGTCGGCGTGGAGGGTCATCGACAGGCGCGCATCGTCGCCGTCCGGCCACACGGGTGTTGCCACGACATCCACCGACATCCGGGTAAAGCGTTGCGGGTCTCTCAAGTCCTCGATCTCCCGGATATCGGCACTGAACTGCGGCCAGGGCGACAGACCCGAGTTGTAGTTGAGGAGAGCACGGACATCCCTGACCCTGAGGTCGGGCCCCCTTAGGACGAGATCGCCACCTTCTGCATCCATGGTTGCCTGCAGATAGTTGGCGCCCAGACTCTCGAGACGGATCCCGAGCTCAGGCAACACTCCCTCGATTTTCACGGGACGCGGTGTGTCGGCGAGAAGAACAGCATGCAGCGGTGTATCGCTGAGCTGCAGACGCAGATCCCAGGAAAGATCATTTCCCAGCCGTTCAAGGACAAAGAGAGGGAGTGATTCCCTCTCGAGTTTGACGGAAACCGGCCCCACGAGGCGCACGGGACCATGTGTGAAGGTCTGCAGGTCGATCCAGCCGGTGTCGCTCTGACGAACCTCGATACCGCGCTCCATGACATCGATTCCGAATGGCAGCTCCAGGTCCACGCCGCCCACGACCAGGACATCGCTGCGAACCTCGCCAACATGCAGGAGCGCGGAGGAATCGCTGCCGAGGAGGTGGTTGCCGGCGCCGGTCGCCAGTGTCAGCGGAAGATCGAGAACGATGTTGTAGAAGGTGGTGTCCGCCATTACCACCTCCTCCAGAAGACCGTGAATCCCGATGCCGCCCCGCCAGGCATCCGGTCCGCGGGCGACGTCGGCGGATCCGGACACATGACCCGACACATCACCCTCCATGACCAGATCGAGGTCCTGAATCCTGAGCGCGACAACACGGCCGGCATGGTCGAACGCGACATCGCCCCTGATGAGAGCCCGGCCATGGCCCCGTCCCGTCACCTCGCCCGATGCCTCGAGGACCACGGCAAGGTCCACGCCGTCACCCTGCCGCATCGCCTCCAGCGAGACCGCCTCCATGGAAAGGTCAAGGCGCAGGCCGTCGCCAAGATGGAGAACGAGGGGAAGGGGCGCGCCGAGCGATGCCCGCCATCGACCATCCTCGAGGGAGAAATCCGTGGCGAAGTTCGCGCCCTCCACCGACAGCCATGATCCCAGGCGCAGGTCGGCTGTTTCCACGACGCCGTCGCCCGTGATCGTCCAGCTTGCCGGCTCGGACATTTCAGCGACTCGGGCGTCGAGTCGCAAGGCGGCATGGAGCGACGAGCCTGACGTCACCGCGCCCTCTACCTGCCAGTCCCCGCCTTCGCCCGTGATACCGATGTCAGAGGTGAGCGAAATCCTGCCACCGGAGAGTGTGGCCGTTCCCTTGATGCCCGTGCCATCCACGGTGCCTTCGATCTCGAGATCGCCCACTGCGAGGCCAGGCCACCCCAGGCGAACACGGACATCCGGCTGAAGGCTCGTCACACCATCCACCACGATGCGGCCGCCGGGAAGACCGGCGCCCTCCCCCCCTGGTGTGATGTCAATCATCGCCTGGTCAACGGCTTCGCGCCAGATGAAGGCAAGGTCACCGGCACCCTCCAGCCCCATGAGTTTTGCCTGCCAGTTCCCGGTGCCGGTCAATCCGTTCCGTTGATGGTCGAGCTTCGCGTCGAAGCGGAGGATGATGGCGCCCCACGGTCCGGAAATGTCGAGACGCGCGTCCTCGGTAACAACGTCCGCCGCCAGCGAAGTCATGCCGGCTGCCACCTCTGACAGACCAGACCAGTCGGACTCCCATCCCCTGAGTGTCAACCGCTCGAGGTGGCCGGAGGTGAGTCCGCCGAAACTCCAAAGGACCCGGGCTTCTTTGATCGTGCCTCCGGAATCGAGCACGACATTGGTCATGGTGACGGTCCCAAACGTCACCTCGGCCACTTCGAACTCGGCAACCGCATCGCCAAGGCTGCGCTCGATCAGCCATCCCGCGATCTCGTGGCGGGCGCCGTGGAGACCGGCGATCATGGCCGCGCCGGTCACGAGCACGACGAGCGCAATGGTTCTTCCGGGACGTTTGGGCCATCGGGGCATGGCCCTATCATGCCCGATGCCCGGCGGTGACGTCACGACGGCTGCGACGGATCAGCGTGGGTCGAGCGGCGTGAGTATCCCTGTGGCGTTCTCGATGGCTTCGGCGGCATCGAGGGTCATGTCTTCGCGATACCGGCTGCCGATGATCTGCACCCCGAGCGGCAGACCGTCGGCCATTCCCACTGGCACGCCGGCTGCCGGAAGACCAAGGAAGTTGACGGTCGTCAACAGCCGATTGGCAACAAAGATCTCATCGAGCCGGGCGGCGCTCACAAGATCTTCGTCCACCGGAAACTGCGGCTCCGTGGACACCGGGCCGAGAACCAGATGATAGTCCTCAAGGAAGAGGAGCCATTCGCGCAACAGGGTCTGTCGTTCGCACAGCACCGCAAGATAGGATTCGAGGTCCAGCGTCGGCACGTTGGTCCTGATGAAATCGAGCTTGCGGTTGATCGCATGGCCACCATGGCGGCGGATGTCCTGCTCCATGAAGAACGTCAGTTCGGTGGAAATCTGGCGTTCCCAGCACCGCATGGCATCACCAACGCGCGGCGGCTCGGCTTCGACAACATCGTATCCGGCAGTAGCAAGGGCATCAGCGGCCGTCGTGACCGCGTCGCGTTGACGCGGGTGAACTCCCATGGCGCCAGGGTCGGGTGTGACGGCAACCCTGGGCTTGCGATCAGGAAGAGGAGGCGCGACCGGCGCCGGCACCCACCACGGATCCCGGGGATCACGTGCCGCCATGACCTCGAGGGCAAGACGCACGTCCCTTACCTCGCGCGCCATCGGCCCCTGGACCGACATCAGCTGGAACATGGGCGGGCGTTCAGCCGCCGCTGATGGATTGAAGGCCGGGACACGCCCGAGCGTCGGGCGAACGGTTGCAACACCACAGGCAAAGGCGGGGTAGCGCAATGAACCGCCCACGTCGTTTCCATGGGCGATGCAGCCAATACCCACGGCCAGGGACGCGCTGCCGCCGCCTCCTGAACCGCCGGGCGTGACATCCCGGTTCCAGGGATTGAGTGTGGCGCCACGCAACGGATTGTCGGTGAACCACCGGAAACTGAATTCCGGGGTGTTGGTACGACCGATGATGACGGC
>JAJEBJ010000333.1 GCA_022822575.1 Alphaproteobacteria bacterium
CGTGTGGGAGGCGGGCCTGCAGTCGCTCGACCCCCTGAACTTCTCGGGCCCGAAGTGGGAGGAGCTGACCGGCATCAAGGTCAAGGTCATCGAGGTGCCGACGGCCGAGATGTTCACCAAGATCCTGCAGGAGCACCGGGCAGGCACCGGCGCCTATGACGCACTGAACGTCATCCCGAGCTGGATGCCGGATCTGGTCAAGGCCGGCGCGCTCGAGGAGCTGGACCCCTACGTCGACAAGTACGGCTACCGCGCGGAGCTCGACAACATCGCGCCCACGTACCGCGACAATCAGATGAAGGTCGACGGCAAGATCTACGGATTCCCCGACGACGGCGATCTCTTCGTCCTGTACTACCGCAAGGACCTGTTCGAGGATCCGGAGAACCAGGCCGAGTTCAAGGCGAAGCACGGCTACGACCTGGGGCCGCCGCAGACCTGGGAGCAGTACGCCCAGATCGGCCAGTTCATCACCGACAAGTACGCGCCGGAGATCTACGGCGCCGGGCAGTTCCGCGGGCCCGCCTACGGCATCTGGCTGTTCGAGGAACGCTACCGGGTGGAAGGCGGGCGCTTCTTCGACCCCGAAACCATGCGGGCACAGATCAACGGCGAGATCGGCGTCATGGCGTACGAGGGCATGCGTTCGGACAACGCCTTCATGCCGCCCGGGGTCGAGACCTGGGGCTTCGTCGAGGCGCTCAGCTCGTTCCTCGCCGGCGACATCGCGATGACCATCTCCTGGCCTCCGTTCGGGCGCTGGGCGGCCGGTTACGGCACGGACGAAGAAGCGTTGTCGTGGGTGCCGAAATCCACCATCGCCGACAAGGTGGGCTATGCGCTGCCCCCTGGGGGCACGCCGCAGCTCGCGGCCGGCTTCTCGCTCTCCGTCGCCTCCGGCAGCAAGAACAAGGAGGCGGCCTATCTCTTCATCCAGTGGCTGAACAGCGAGGAGACCAGCCTGCAGCGCGTGCAGCTCCCCTACGCCCTGCGTGACCCCTTCCGCGAGAGCCACTTCACCAACGAGGAGTACCTCTCGCGCTGGGCCGACGCCGACAAGTACCTCGCCACCCTGCGGGCGGGCGCCGACACCGGCCTGCTCGACCTCTCGATCCTGCAGATCGACAAGTACGAGGAGGCTCTGCGCCAGTCCATCACCCGCCTGTGGGCGGGCGAGGACGCCAAGGCCATTCTCGACGACGTGGCGGCGCAGTGGGATGCGCTGACCGATCGCATCGGCGTCGACAAGCAGCGCGCGGCCTACCAGGACTGGGCCGGCAAGCCCAACGCCTATCCGAAGTGATCGACACGGCCGTCCACGGCGAGGAGGCGCCCCGCCTCCTTGCCGTGGATGGCGCACTTTGCCGGCACATGGCGGGGCGGCCGACATCTGAACCAGGACGGTGCCGGCGATGAACGCGCCACGCGTCGGCGCAATGGCAGTCGGGCTGCGCAGCGACCGGGGTTTCAAGTACGTCATCATCCTGCCCGCGGTCTTCATCCTCCTCTTCATCGGCATCTTCCCGCTCGTCTACACGCTCGTCGCGAGCGTGCAGAACATCACGATGCTGGAGGAGGACACCTCCTTCCACGGCCTGCTGCACTACCGCCATCTCTTCGAGGACGTGCGGCTGTGGGAGTCCATCGGCCATACCCTGCTCATCACCGGGATCGCGCTCCCCATCGAGCTCGGGCTGGGCCTCCTGATGGCTTTCCTGTTCGTCGAGAAGCTGCCGGGCCGGCCGGTCTTCGTGGCGCTGCTGGTGCTGCCGACACTCATCGCGCCGGTGGTGGCGGGGGCGACCTGGCGCCTGCTCTTCGACCACCGCTACGGACCGATCAACCAGGTCCTGGGCTGGATTGCGGGCGAGCCCGTGCCGATCCTCTGGGTCATCAAGCCGGCCTACGTCTACCCGGCGATCTTCATCGCCGAGGTCTGGCAGTGGACGCCGTTCATGTTCCTGCTGCTGCTTGCCGCGCTCTCCAACGTCGACAAGAGCCTCACCGAAGCGGCGGAAATCGACGGAGCGTCGCCGCTGACCGTATTCCGGCGAATCATCCTGCCCGCAATCTGGCCGGTGATGGCCATCGCGCTCCTCATCCGGGGGCTCGACCTCATCCGCATCTTCGACGTGGTGTGGGCGCTCACCCAGGGCGGGCCCGGAACCATGACCGAGACGCTCTCCATCTACACCTACATCCAGGGATTCCGGCAGTTCGAGACCAGCTACACGGGGGCCATCGCCTTCGTGGTCATCGTGGTGCTGACGCTGGTGGTGATCTGGCTGCTTCGGCGCATGGAGATCCACCGGTGAGACGGCGGCGGTCCAGTCGGGGGCGCGAATGGCCGGCGGCCCGCATCCGTGTTCGGTTTACGAGATTGCGAGGAGCATTGGTCCGAAAACCCCTGGATTCCCGCCTTCGCGGGAATGATGCCATCGACAAGGCCGTGGTTGCGGCAACTGCCGTTGTTCCCGCGAAGGCGGGAATCCATACGGCCTGTCCGAACACGAATGCGGCAGCCCGGCCGCGACGGCGCATGGAGGCCGAGCGGTGAGACGGCGAGGACGCCATTCGGTGCTCCTGCGGCTCGCCGCGGCGGTCCTGCTGCTGGTGGTCTTCCTGTTCCCGATCTACTGGCTGTTCATGATCGCGTTCAAGACGCCGGAGGAGATCTTCTCCTCGCCGCCGGTCTGGTATCCGGCGTCCGTTCAGTTCAAGAACTACGGCGTGCTGTTCCGGGATGGCGACGCGGTGACGGTGTTCAACTCGCTGTTCATCGCCGGGACCAGCACGTTGCTCGCGATGTTCTTCGGCACCATCGCCGCCTACAGCCTCGCGCGGTTCCGCACCGGCGGGGAGAACCTGGCGGTGTGGATCATCTCCCAGCGCATGATCCCGCCCATCGCCATCGTCTTTCCGCTCTTCCTCCTCTACGTGTATCTGGGATGGGTCGACACCTATCACGGCCTCATCCT
>JAJEBJ010000084.1 GCA_022822575.1 Alphaproteobacteria bacterium
TCGACATACTCTACATCATGACCGGTGGAGGACCGTTCAATTCCTCTGACACGCTTGCCATGCACATGTACAACGAGAGTTTCAAGAAGTACCTGATGGGCTATGGCAGCGCCATATCGGTCGTTCTCTTCCTCATCGCCCTCGTCATCATCGGGTCTTATTTCCGGCAGTTGAAGAGAATTGATGAGATCTATGGCTGATCGCCGGAGGCTTCATTTGACGCCGTGGACGGCGGCCCTCATCGCCATTCTGGTCATGCTGGCGGTACTGTTCCTCACGCCGACCATCGGCGTGCTGCTGTCGTCGATCAAGACGACACGGGACATTGCGCTGGGGGACCTGTGGTCAATCCCTGGCCAGCTCTTTCTCGGGAACTATGCCGAGGTCCTCTCGAATCCCGCGGTTCACCGCTACTTCGTCAACACCCTGATCGTGACCGTTCCGGCAACCGCGGCGTCGATCGGGCTCGGCGTGCTGGCAGGCTATGTCTTTGCCAAGTTGCCGTTCCGCGGCGCCGGCATCCTCTTCCTTGCCATTGTCGCCGGCATGTTCTTTCCGCCCCAGGTCATCCTGGTGCCGTTATTCAGGCTGTTCAATGGCGTCGGTCTCATCGATACGCTGTGGCCGATCTTCCTCGTCCACACGGCGCTGGGCATTCCCATCTGCACACTGCTGATGAGGAACTTCTTTGCCACCGTACCCAATGCCCTGAGGGAGGCGGCCATCCTTGAAGGCGCCAGCGAATGGCAGGTCCTCACCCGAGTGGCCATTCCGCTGGGTTTGCCGGCACTGGCGGTCCTTGCCACCCTGCAGTTCACGTGGATCTGGAACGACTTTCTCTGGCCCCTGATCTTCACCCAGTCCGATGAGAAGCGCACCATCATGATCGGAATCGTCAATCTCAAGGGACAGTACACGGTCGCCTGGGGCGTGCAGGGCGCGCTCTCCCTGATTGCCAGCCTGCCCACCCTCGTGATCTTCCTCTTCTTCCAGCGCTACTTCATCAAGGGCATGACCATGGGAGCCGTCAAGGGGTAGGGATGGCACGCGTCACACTGGAGAACATTCGCAAGTCCTTCGGCAGCGTCGAGGTCATCCGGGATGTCTCGCTCGATATCTCGAGGGGCGAGTTCATGGTCTTCGTCGGCCCCTCGGGGTGCGGCAAGTCGACCATGCTGCGCCTGATCTCGGGTCTCGAGGATGTCAGTGGCGGTACGATCAGGATTGGCGGGCGCGATGTGACAGGCATTGCTCCCTCGAAGCGGCGCCTTGCCATGGTCTTCCAGTCCTATGCCCTCTTCCCGCACCTTGACGTTGCCGGCAACATCGGCTTCGGGCTCTCTCTTGCCCGCACGCCGGCTGCAGAGATCGAGCGGCGGGTGAAGGACGTGGCCGAAAGGCTGGGTATCGCGGACCTGCTCGCCCGCATGCCCCGCCAGCTCTCCGGCGGCGAGCGTCAGCGTGTCGCCATCGGGCGGGCGATCATTCGCAATCCGGAGGTGTTCCTGTTCGACGAGCCCCTCTCCAACCTTGATGCGGCGCTGCGCGTGCGCATGCGTCTCGAGATCGCCAGGCTCCACAAGGCGCTCGATGGCGTGACCATGATCTATGTCACCCATGACCAGACCGAAGCGATGACCCTTGCCGATCGCATTGCCGTCATCAACCAGGGCACGATCGAGCAGGTCGGCACGCCGATGGAACTCTACCATCATCCGGCCAACACCTTCGTCGCCGGGTTCATCGGAGCGCCGGCCATGAACTTTCTCGACGGAAACGTGGACGACACCGGCGCGATCACCTTAGCGGGCGCCACGATCATGCCCGCGCAACCGGTCAGCCACAGGGGGAGCGCCACCATCGGAGTGCGCCCGGAATCACTCAGGCTTGCGAGCACAGGGGAGGCGGACCTTGTCGCCCGCCTCGATCACATAGAGCCCCTCGGCGCCGAGACACTCCTGCATTTCGACACGCCCCTCACCGTGCGCCTCAATGAAGAGGTTCCGGCATCCGAAGGCGACACCCTCGGCCTCATCGTCGACAGAACACGGATCCATGTCTTCCCGCCATGACATCCGGCTCTCAGCAGGCGATGGCACTCAACTGCGATCATGCCGGTGAACGTTTGCAACGATACCGGGATGTTCCGGACCGTGGCCGAATGAACCGATGGCGCGATATCGAAAACCGGGTAACGGCTGCCCCACCATCGTGTCGCATTGCCGAACGGATCAATCCGTGTCCGGCATGCTTCCTGCACATAGGTCAAGGACACGCGAGGCGACCTCATCTGTTGCCCGGATCAATGCCTCCACCGTGCCCTCATCAACGTCAGCCGTGCCCTCGTATTCGGAGAGATTCCGTTTGCGGTGTGCCAGATCGAGCACACGCATTTTCTCGTTCGGAATCGCCAGCGTATGTTGAAGACACTGGAACACGAGATAACGCCTTTCCGAGCGATAGCCCGCAATCCGCAATGCCGCCAGGGAAAGCGCGTGCGCGGCGTTGTAGGCCAGATCGAATCTCGACTCGAGGCTGAGGGCGGTGTTCTTCGCGTCCTCAAGCCGTGCAGTCCCGGAACGGATCAGACCGGAGACTTCCCGAGTTGTCGCCGCCTCAGACTTGAGGTTGCCCGTCTGCACCAGATTGTCCAGGTATTCATGCGGCATCGAGACTACCCATCAGTACGACATGTGGCGCGTCGAGCACTCGCATCACAAATCCGGCCTTGTCCGCAATCCGGCGCCGAAACTCTTCCGATGTGTAGAGCATAGGGCTTACCCGTCGACCGAGAAGCTTCTCGGCTGGTTCCAGGGTGCTGTAGACGGTTTCCAACGCCAACTCGTCAGAAACCAGCAGCAAGTCGATATCGCTCGCCGCGGTGTCGGCTCGTCGAGCGACCGATCCGAAGAGCACGGCCAGCGTCAGCCTGTCCGCCAGCGACGAGAGCGCGTCGCGAATGGACTCTTCCACGCCCACTGTCTTTCGCACGATGCCGCATATCTCTTCGAAGAGCGGAGCATCGCGGTTTGCCCGGTAGTACTTGCGGTTGCCGACCTGCGACGTAGTGGCGAGACCACTTTGGGCAAGCTTGGTGAGTTCGCGCTGCACCGCGCCCCGTCCGCAACCAGCAAGCGCGATGATCTCGGTCACATAGAATTCGCGGTCTGGCTGTCCGAACAGCAGGGCGAGCACCTTTTGTTGCGATGAGGTGAACAGCGCATCGGCGAGCGCTGATCCGCTGCATTGGGCTGACGTGAACTTGAGGGATGTTGAATTGAGCGTACCCATAGTGAGTATCATAGTACCCGAACAGGGTATTGCAAGTCTG
>JAJEBJ010000043.1 GCA_022822575.1 Alphaproteobacteria bacterium
GGTGCGCTCGAAGTGGAAAGGCGCACTCGGTGCCTATCCCGAGGCGGGGCGCAAGGATTACACGCAGACGTTTGCGGATCCGAACACCGAGAATCCGCACACGTTGGAGGAGTGGGTGACGACCGCCAGGCGATGGACCGAAAGCGGCGTGCAAGTGATCGGTGGCTGCTGCGGCATGGGCCTCGATCACATCCGCGCCCTCGACGGGCAGCTCCCTTATCGACTGGCTGCCTGAACGACCGCAGCCCGGTCCGCATGGGAGCCGCCGGCGTCGGCGTGCTAGCTGGAACTGCTTCGCGCGGGTTCGTGGCGCCTGATGTCACCGCCATGCCGGGGCGAATTGACGTTCCGCCTGCGGACAGTTCACCGGGGAAGCGTGGACTGGGCCATCGCAACTGTCACGGAAGACGGAACGAACAGCGCTGCCGCCGAAACCTGATGTTCGGCATCATGTTTGGAGCATAGGGCGATGCTGTCCGGCTGGTTGTGATGCCGCCGGAACATACGATACGGCGTCGGCGAGCGCGTCCACCAGGCGGGCTCGGCTGGCCTCGTGACGGTCGTGGGGCGCGAAGGGCGGCACGATGGCATCGTACTCCGTCATGGCGTGGCGGACCTCGCTGGCTTCTGCCGGCGAATAGGAAGTCCTCGTTCCGTCACGCGTGAGCCGTTTCAGACGCTCGACAGCGACAGTCTTGCGGGCGACGTTCCGGATGTCCCAGGAGTCATGGACACAGATGCCCCATGTGCCGGCACGCCAGTTGGTCCAGACATAGGTCTCGAAGTGGATGTCGAAGCCCTGCTGGTCGACGGCGCCGTCTTCAGCCATGAAGCCCCCGTAGGCGATTGCGCCGCCGCCATGGCGAACGAGGCCATCGAGAAAGCCGGCGCGAAGCTCCTCCTTGAGAACCGGCGCGAGCTGTCGGGGAGAGTTTCTCTCGAGGCGTGGAGCAATCGACAGGACCCAGGTGATGACGTCAGCCGCGAAGTACCGCGAGACGGTCTTCAGCGAGACCGTGTCGGCATCGCCGTTGATGTGGGCCCACAACTCCTCACGCCGGCGGCGCTCGTAGCTCGCGCCGGGCATGCATCCTGTGGCGATCAGGTCCTCGAGGCGTTCGACTGCCAGTCCCGTCCTCTCCGCGATCTCCCGGAGCGACACGTAGCGCTCCTCGAGATAGGATTCGAGCTCGTCGGTGGTCCAGCTCTTCATCTCGATTCCAGTCGGCCTGACATGCATAATTTAGTGTATCATAAACCATGAATGTCAAGGCGACCATGGTGACTGTCGGGTCGATGATCGGTTCACCGGCCCGGGCGGCGATGATTGCCGCCCTCCTGGGACGGCATGCGCTGACGGCAACCGAACTGGCGCGCCAGGCGTCAGTTTCGTCGGCCTCGGCAAGCCAGCACCTGGCGAAGCTCGTCGCATCGGGACTCCTGATCGTCGAGAGGCACGGGCGGCATCGCTACTACTCCATTGCCTCCGCCGACATCGCCGCGGCCCTCGCGACACTCGAGAGTCTCGGGGCTCCTCTCCCCGGATCGCCGGCACCCAGGGGGTCGGTTGCGATTCATCGGGCGCGCCTGTGCTATGACCACGTTGCCGGCAGTCTCGGTGTCGGTATCACCGATGCCATGCTTGAGAACGGCTGGCTCGAGCCGTCAGGCCGCGACTATCGGCTGACAGGACCGGGTGACGCGTTCCTGCGGCGCCTCGGTGTCGATGTCGATGGCGCACGGGCAAAACGGCGCCTCTTTGCCCGCGCATGTCTCGACTGGAGCGAACGCCGCGCGCACCTGGCAGGGGCTCTCGGTGCCGCTCTCGCCACCCGGCTGTTGGAACTGGACTGGCTGGAGCGTTCCGGGCGCGCGCGCGAGATCAGTGTGACCGCCAGGGGCGAGGCGGAGTTCGCCCGCCTGTTCGGCATGACGCTCGCGAATGAAGGCGAGTGACCGCCGACGCCTCAAACGGTTGTTCGAAAGCGGCGGGGTCTGTGCCATGGTATGAGGAGCGCCACGGCGAAACCCTCCCACAGGAAACAGGACACGGATCGAACAATGCGCCAGCCTCCTGTGCGCAGGCCGTCCCTGCTTGTCCTGGTGATGATCTCGTCGATCGGTCCCCTGGCGTTGCAGGTCCTGGTCCCGGCGATGCCCGGCCTGGCCAGCGACTTTCACACGGACTTCTCCATCACGCAGATGTCTCTTTCGGTCTACCTCGTCGGCATGGTGGCGGGACAACTCGTCTATGGTCCGCTCTCCGACAGGTTCGGACGCCGACCGGTCCTCATGGCGGGTCTCGTAGTCTATGTCGGCGGCACTCTCTTCTGCCTGGTGGCGTGGGATATCGTGCCGCTCATCATCGGCCGGGCGTTCCAGGCGTTGGGTGGCAGCGCAGGGATCGTGCTGGCGCGCGCCATCATCAGGGATATCCATGATCGCGAGGGTTCGGCGCAGATGCTCGCCTATGTCACGGCGGGCATGATTCTCGCTCCGATGATCGGCGCCATCGTCGGCGGCTACCTCTACGAGTGGTATGGCTGGCAGTCGGTCATGCTGCTGGTGCTGGTCATCGGCGTTCTCGTCACCGGAGCCTGCATCGTTGCCCTGAGCGAGACCAACACGAGGCGCACGTCCCGAACCTCGTTTCCGGACATGGTGAGGGATTGCGCGGGCCTCCTGCGCAGGCGCCGCTTCCAGGGCTATGCCCTTCAGGTCTCCTTCACCACGGCCACGTTCTTCACGTTCCTGGGAGGCGCATCGGCGGTGGCGGTGGTGATCTACGGCCGCAGTCCGTCGGAGTATGCCCTGTGGTTCGTGCTGGTTTCGGGCAGCTACATGACCGGCAATTTCATCTCCGGACGCATCAGCCGTCGCGTCGGTATCGACCGGATGATCACCATCGGAACCGTGGCCTCGTCCACGGCCGCGCTCGTCATGATGGTGCTCTTCGTGTCCGGCTGGTTCGGGCTGGTCCACTTCTTCGTGCTGGCCGGCATGATGTCCCTCGGCAACGGCTTCAGCATGCCCAACGGCTTCGCCGGGATCGTCAGCGTCGATCCCGGCCGCGCCGGCACGGCATCCGGCCTCTCCGGGGCCCTGCAGATGGGCCTGGGCGCCATTGCCATGACCGTCGTCGGCCACACCATGACAGAAAGCCCGATGCCGGTGATCGTCATCATGCTCGTCCTTGCGCTGCTGGCCCTGATCGCCCATTTGCATGGCACAAGAGGGGACGTACCTTAGATGATGGCGAACCGGGAGATGCGACGTTGAGAGCCTTGCTGTGCCACGCGTGGGGGGGACCTGACGACCTTGTCGTGGGGGATGTGCCCGAACCCGAGCCCGGTCCGGGTGAGATCGTCATCCGTGTCGAGGGCTGCGGGGTCAATTTCGCCGACACCCTCATCATCCAGGGCACCTACCAGGTGCGGCCCGAACATCCCTTCACGCCGGGCATGGAAGTGGCCGGCACGGTCCTGAAGACCGGGTCCGGGGTGGAGGACTTCGGTCCCGGGGATGCGGTCATCGGCATGCCCGGCGTCGGCGGCTTCGCCGAGCAGGTGGTGTGCAAGGTCTCCCAGGTGATGCGGCGTCCCGCCGATATCGACGCCGTGACCGCCGCCGCCATTCCCATCGTCTACGGCACGGCGCACATCGGCCTTGAGCACAGGGGCATGCTTCAGCCGGGCGAGAGTCTGCTCGTGCACGGAGCGTCAGGCGGCGTTGGCCTCGCCGCGGTCGAGGTTGGCAAGGCCATGGGCGCCTGCGTCATCGCCACGGCGAGCAGCGCCGACAAGCTGGAGACGGCGCGTCGTCACGGCGCGGACCATGTCATCGACTATCAGGCCGGTGAATTCCGCAACGAAGTCAAGGAGATCACGAAGGGCGGCGCAGACGTCATCTTCGATCCCGTAGGCGGTGACGTCTTCGACCAGTCATTGCGCTGCATTGCCTGGGAGGGACGGCTGCTCACAATCGGATTTGCTTCAGGCCGCATTCCCCAGGCGCCTGCCAACATCCTGCTGGTCAAGAACATCGCTGTCATCGGCGTTCACTGGTCCAACTACCGCGAAAGCCAGCCCGAACTTCTTCGGCGCTCCTTCGACCGGATCTTCACGTGGATCTCCGAGGGGAAGCTGCGCCCCCTGGTCTCGAGGACCTTCACTCTCGAAGAGGCGCCGCAGGCGCTCGCCGACCTCGCCGGCCGCCGGGTCCGTGGCAAGATCGTTGTCGCTCCCTGACATGGCAAGGAACACGTGATGAAACATGAAGGCAAGGTTGCGGTGGTGACCGGGGCGGCCCAGGGAATCGGGCTCGCCTGCGCCAGGCGGCTCGCGGGCGAAGGCGCTCAGGTCGTCATGGGGGATATCCAGGGGGAGAAGGTTGCCGGGGAGGCAGAGGCGCTGGGCGCCATCGCCATGACCACGGACGTGTCGCGTCGCGACGACGTCGACGCCCTCATCAGATGTGCCGTCGACACGCACGGCAGGCTCGACATCATGGTCAACAACGCCGGGGTCGGTTTCAGCGCCGGCGTCCTGGAAATCGGGGAAGAAGATTTCGACCGCATCCTCGGCGTCAACCTCAAGGGTGTGCTGTTCGGCTCCCAGGCAGCGGCGCGCGTCATGGTGGAGCAGGCATCCGGCGGCGCCATCGTCAACATGTCTTCGGTCCAGGCCGAGCTCGCGATACCCAACAGTGTTGCCTACGGCGTCTCGAAGGCGGGGATCAATCAGCTGACAAGGATCTTCTCCGTCGCCCTGGCAAGTCACAATGTCAGGTGCAATGCCGTAGGCCCCGGCACCATCCTCACAGACATGGCGCGAGGCGCCGTCCTCTCCAGCGACGAGGCCTACCGGATGATCCTGTCGCGCACGCCTCTGGGTCGCCTGGGCGATGCGGACGAAGTCGCCTCCGTCGTCTCGTTCCTGGCAAGCGACGATGCTTCCTATGTCACGGGCCAGATCATCTATCCCGACGGCGGCCGCATGCCGGTGAACTACACCGTGCCGGTGGACGCGCTGCCCGCGATAGACTGAGGCATGATCCCGGCGCTTCTCGACTGCGACACGGGCCATGACGATGCCATGGCCATCCTCATGGCCGGCCGGCGGCTCGACCTGCGGGGCGTGACCACGGTCTTCGGCAACGCGACCGTCGCCGATACCACCGCCAATACGTGCCGGATTCTGGAACTCGCCGGACTCGCCCACGTTCCCGTCGCAGCCGGCGCGGCCGCACCACTCGAAGGCACCTTCGTGCATGAATCAGGAGTTCATGGCATGACGGGAATGGATGGCCATGACCTGCCGCCGCCGGCCGGCGGGGCAATCGATGAATCGGCCGTGGACTTCATCGCCCGCAACATTGACGCCACCAGGGGACTCCATCTTGTCGCCACCGGCCCGCTCACCAACATCGCCCGTGTCCTGACGTCCTTTCCGGGAACACGAGCAGCGCTGGCGGGCATCAGCATCATGGGGGGATCGACTGGCCAGGGTAATGCCACCCCGGTTGCCGAATACAACATCCAGGCCGATCCGGAAGCCGCCGACATCGTCTTCAACAGCGGTGTTCCGATCCGCATGGTGGGGCTCAATGTCACCCGCCAGGTGGCGGCAACTCCGGAGCGGCGACACTGCCTGAGATCCCTCGGCAACCGCACCGGCCAAGTGGTCGCCGATCTCCTTGACTTCTTCAGCGACCGGCTCGAGGAACGCTATGGCCTCGCCGGGGCATCGATGCATGATCCCCTTGCCGTTGCAGCGCTTTGTGATCCCGACATGCTGCGATTCGAGGCCATGGAGGTGAGTATCGAGCGGGAAGGGGCCCACACCAGGGGCATGACGGTATGCGATCTTCGCCACCTCTGCCCCCTCACGCTGCGCCGCCAGCGCGAACCTCTGGGTTGCCCCAATGCCGAGGTTGCGGTAGCCGTGGATGCCGGTCTGTTCTGGGAGCGGTTCATCGAGGTGGTGGTTGCGTGTCCATGAAAAACGTTCCGGAATTCGACACGGACGAGATGTTGGAGGGCCTCAGCGCCTGGGTGCTCGTCGAGAGCCCAACCAACGTGCCCGAAGGCGTCAATGCCATGATGGATCTCGCCGAAGCCGAGATGGTGTCACTGGGAGCGGCCATCAGGCGGGAACCGGGAGGCGACGGGTATGGGGACGTGCTCGTCGCCCGCGTGGAGGGTGCTGTCGAGGACAAGGGCATCCTGGTTCTCGGTCATCTCGATACCGTGCATGGCGTCGGCACCCTGGAGGGTCCGCTCCCGTTCCGTCGCGAAGGGGACAGGCTCTACGGTCCGGGCACCTACGACATGAAGGGCGGCATGTATGCCGCCTGTTATGCCATGAAGCAGCTGCTGCGCGCCGGACGCACCCCGGTTCTTCCGGTGACCTTCATGTTCATTCCCAACGAGGAGGTCGGCAGCCCGACGACCCGGCGGCGCATCGAGGACGAAGCGCAGCGCCACCGCTTCGTCCTTGTTCCGGAACCCGCCAAGCAGGGCCGACTCGTGACCGGGCGTCACGGTATCGCACGCTACATCGTGACCACCCGGGGCAGACCCTCCCATGCCGGTGCGACCCTCGCCCGGGGTGCCAGCGCCATTCGTGAAATGGCCCATCAGATCCACGCCATCGAGACGATGTCGGATCCTGGTTCCGGGACCACGATGAGTGTCGGAATCGTCAACGGCGGCACCTTCGTCAACGTCGTTCCCATCGAATGTCGAGCCGAGGTTCTGGCGGTCTTTCCCACCCGCGAGGCCTTCAATTCCATTGCCGCGTTCATGTCCTCCCTGAAGCCGGTCAACGCCGATGTCACGATCACCGTGGAGCCCGGGCCGGTGCGGCCCCTCTTCGAGCCGGGAGAGGGATCGCTCGCTCTCTATTCCCGCGCCGAGGAGATTGCGAAGTCCATCGGCTTCGTACCGGGCCACGGCAGCTTCGGCGGAGGGAGTGACGGCAATTTTACCGGTGCACTCGGCATTCCCACGCTCGACGGCCTCGGGCTCTGCGGTGACGGCGCCCACACGCACGACGAACACATCCTCGTCTCCTCCCTGGTTCCCAGGGCGCGCCTTCTGGCCGGTCTCCTTGAAAGCCTCGGTGATGCGGAACTCATCGTCCGATGAACGACTGATCTGACGTCTCTCCGGTCAGACTGACTCTCATCCCGGGCGATCCGCCCGCTCAGGCAGAGGCCGGACCAGCGACCACGCGCACATGAGTGGTGTCCCGTGGCGGCCGAGTCCCGGGGTCAACGGCCTGTCACGATCACAGAGTTGGAGAGGGCGTACGCGACATGTTCTGTGTCGCGGACGTGGTCGGGCGAGTTCAGCCGTCGAGGCGTTCAAGGGCTTCGAGCACCTGCGAATGGAAGGTATGCAGCGGGACCTCGGAGAACCACGAATCCTCGGGGTCACACACATAGCGTCCCTGGTCGTAGCCCAGGCTCGACAGGCCTCGCTGGACGCTTTCCACAATGGCGATATCCTGCTGGTTGAAGTGGTCCATGAAGAGACTCTTCACGGCAAGGAGCTTGGGATCCACGGATCCTTCGGGCGCATAGATGTCCACGCGTTCCGAGCACCGGCCCACACCGTTGGGAAGCATGCGCAGGACCAGCAGGTTCCGTGAACCCGGCAGGCTCAGCATGTTCAGCGTCGGCCAGGCCATCCATGCGACATAGGGCGAACCGGCCTCGATCTCGAGACCTTCGAACCCCGTGCGGCTGCGGTAGAGAAAGTAGGAGAACCGTTCCTCCTGGACGAAATCGTCTAGTCCCTCGTCGAGCACCCTGGCAAGTTCGGGGTGCGCCACCGGAATGTGGTACGCCTCCGCGAAGTTGTCGACGACGACCTTCCAGTTCGCGCCGATATCGTAGTGAAGGCGTTCTACTGCGACATAGTCTTCGAAGTCCGACAGATGCCGGGTGATCGTCTCGCCAAAACGGCCCATCGTCGTCTCGAACGGCTCGCAATCGGGATCGAGATTGACGAACAGCATTCCAGCACTCTGGGCCACGCTGACGGCGCGCAGGGAGAATTGCGCATGATCGAAGTTCGCCACCGTCTCGGTATGCGGAGCGTTCCGCAATGTGCCGTCAAGGTTGTAGAACCACGCGTGGTAGGGGCAGGTGATCCCGACCTTGAGCGATCCGCGCCCCTTGAGCAATTCATGGCCCCGGTGCTGACAGACATTGAAAAACGCCCGGATCTCGCTGTTGCGATCCCGCATCACGAAGATTGGCTGGCCGGCGATGATGTCAGTGAAGTAATCCCGGGGCCTGGGAATGTCGCTGACGTGCCCGACGTAGCACCAGTTCCTGTAGTGAACCGCATGAAGTTCACGCCGGTAGATGGCGTCGTCGGTGTAGTAACGCGAGGGCAGGGTCAGCGATTCCAGATGGTTGGCCTGGAATGCGCCCCGTTCGCCGACAGGCCGCGTGCTCATGCTGGAAGTTTCCTCCTCAAGTGTCATGGATGGGGCAGGGGCGATGGCGTCCTCTCGAATGGATTGTCCAGGGCATGTGCCCAGCTGTATCCGGCGTGAACTGCGCCTGCGATCAGATGCGGCGCATCGCAGTCGCCGATTTTCGAGATCGATGCCTCCGCCGGCACCGTCGCGCAGAGATCCCGATAGAGCGAGTCATCGGGTGCGCGTGACGTCACAAGAACGACGGACGATGCCTGCAGATCAAGACCCTCGCCTCCATGAACGCAATCAAGGACGACATGAGTGTCAGCGATCCTGCTCATGGACTTCAGCCTGATGACCGGAATTTCGAGTTCAATCATGCGCGCGGCGACGATGTGCTGCTCCATCGTCAGAGCCAGGTAGGGAGCGACTTCTGATGCCGGTGTCACCAGCATGACATCGGCTCCTGCCGACTTGAGCAGCTCCGCGATGACGTTGCCGAGATACGTGCCGTCCTCGTCATAGACGACGACCCGCCCGCTCGGAACCGTGCCGTCCATGATGTCGTCGGGCGTCAGAACCCGGGCATCGGCAGAAACTGTCACGGGCTCTGCTGACCAGCGGCCGCGGCCGTCGCGTCGCCAGGTGGCGCCCGTCGCCACCACGATGTGCTGCGCGCCGAAGGAGAGAGCAGTCTCGGCATCCAGAGCGCTGGAGGTGTAGAGCTCGGCATTGGCCATCTGCTGCAGGCCGTGAATGCGGTGATCGGCGACTCGCCGCCATTCGCCCAGCCCGGGAAGAGCGCTTTCCCGAAGCACGCGTCCGCCCAGTTCCTCGCGCGCCTCGGCGAGCGTGACCGTATAGCCGCGGCGGGCCAGGACGTGGGCGCATTCAAGGCCTGCGGGTCCCCCTCCGATGATGAGGATCGTATCGTCCGAACCTGCTGGCGGCAGGTTCTCGGGATGCCACCCGCGCCGCAATTCCTCCATCATCGTCGGGTTCTGCGTGCAGCGAATGGGTGAATAGGACAATTCTCCCGAGACGCAGACGTTGCAGCCGATGCACTCGCGAATGTCGTCGGGTCGTCCCTCTTGGACCTTGCGAGGCAGGAACGGATCGGCGATTGACGGACGCGCCGCACCTACGAGATCCATGATGCCCCGCCGAATCTGCGACACCATAGTGTCGGGCGACGTGAAGCGCCCCACGCCAACCACCGGCCTGTCGACGATCGATTTGACGAACGCAGTGTCCTGCTCCTGGAAGCCTTCCTTCGCAAATCGGGACGTCTGGGAATCCGACGGCCAATCGGAAATGTTGACATCCCACAGATCCGGTATGTCCTTGAGCATCTCCACCAGTTCGCGGCCCTGGACGGGATCGTTGTCGATCTCGTTGACCGCAAAGCGGAACGCCACGGCGCAACTTTCTCCGATGTCTTCCTTCATGTCCTCGAGAGCCTCGCGCAGCAGCCGCGCACGATTCTCCAGGGAACCGCCGTACTCATCTCCCCTGTCGTTGAAACGCCGCTGCAGGAACTGGCTGAAGATCGACAGACCATGGCTTGCGTAGGCGTAGACGACATCGAAACCGGCGGACCGTGCGCGCCGCGCGGCGGCTCGGTGCTGCTCGCGCACACGCCGGATGTCGGAAGCATCCATGGCCCGCGACTGGAACGGTTCCACCGACTCGAGCGTCGGATGTGACGCGGGTCCCAGCGCGGGGCGACGGCTCGCCCGGTTGCCGGCAGCCAGTCCGATGTGCCCCAGTTCGACGGCGGCAAGGGCGCCGTGGCGATGAATGGCGTCGGCCATCCGGGCGATCGGGGCGATATGGTCGTCATGCCAGAGATGGAGCGACGGAAACGGCCAGAATTCGGATTCGGGTCCGACTTCCGCGATCTCGGTCGAAACGATCCCCCAGCCGCCTTCCGCCTTGATCTCGCGCATGCGGGCGACGGCTTCCGGCGCCGAGTCGCTCACGCCGGTGCAATGGGGAACCTGAACAAAGCGGTTCGGGGCTGTGACCGGCCCGATCCGGATCTCCTCGAACAGTACGTCGTATCGTGGGTCATGTTGTGTCACGTCGTCGGTTCCCATCCGAATTCAACGGGGCGGCAGCCCGGGGTGGCCACCGCCCCGGCGCGTGTTACAGCCCCGCCTTGACTTCCTCGAAGAGGGACTGGAGGTCTGACTCGCCCTGAATCGGCTGTTGGTAGATCCCCGCTGCGAGGATTTCCTGGGGGTTCTTCGAGAGACCGAGCGAGGCAAGCACATCTTCGCTCACGAGGTCGAAGGCCGACTGCGTGGCGGCACCGTAACCGAACACCTCCATTTCGTATGCGCGCGAGCGCGGATCGAGAAAGGCGTTGATCAAGGCATGGGCCTTGTCCGGGTATGGACTGTCCTTGGTGACCGACAGGCCGCAAACCCAGGTCATGGCGCCTTCCTTCGGGTTCATGAACGCAACCGGAAGACCCTCGCCCTTGAGACGGACGACCGACTCGTTCCAGGTCGTGGCCGCGACCAGTTCGCCGCTGGCCAGACCCTGCTCCATGCTCGTGTAGTCGTTTGAGTAGTAGCGCAGATTGGCGGTCAGATCCTCAAGATAGGGACGGATCGTATCGAGAGCTTCCTGCGTGGAATAGTCAAACGGATTGTCGAGGCCCGCGACGATCCCGGCGATGACGACGCCATCAACGAGACTGTCGAATGCCGCCACCTGACTCTCGTACTTGGGGTCCCAGAGAATCATCCAGGATTCGTCGTCGACATACTCCGGCGCGAGATCGGTTCGGTAGAGAATCGAGGTGAGACCCCAGTCCACCGGCACCCAGTAGTGGTCGCCATCGATGGTGCTTCCCGGAACGTCCTTCAATGCCGGGATGATGTCATCCCAGTTGGAAAGGCGCGAGACGTCAACGGGTTGGAGCATGCCCGAATCGACCCACTTCTTGATGCTGTAGTTGCATGGGAACACCACATCGGGGGTAAAGCCCGCACGCATCTTGGCGATACCCTCTTCCTCGTCGCCCCAGAACGTGAATTCCGGGCTAGCGCCTTCCTGTTCGACATAGGCCTGCCAGAGGTTCTCGTCATCGTAGCCGGCCCATCCGAAATAGGTGGCCTGGCCTTCATCGGCCTGCACGCCTCGGCCGGTCGAGGCAAGGTGGAACGTCGGAACAACGCCTGCGGCCGTCAGCCCTGCCAACACGTCGCGGCGATTCAACGCAACACGGGGATGATTCACGGTAGCCTCCTTTGGTTGTCTTCACAGTCTGTGTGGGTGGTGGGCCCAGGATTGCCGACCAGTGTCGGTTTGGCAGACGATGGGGTTCAATTGTCCCATTTGGGACACATGGCAATCAGCGCTATGATTGTTCCATGCAGGCCGTCACCGACATGCTGATGGAGGTTGCCGGTTCGATCGGAACCAGATCGTTCTATTGCGACGTCATGCGTGGGGTGTTCGAGACAGTGGCGTCCGACGACTGCCAGGTCATTCACTATCCTGCAGGTGGTCGACCCGAATACGTCGTCGACGAACATACGCCGGAGCGCTTGCGCCGTCTCTACCGCAGGTTCTGCCCGTACGATCCCTTCTATCGCGACTGGCGCTTGACCCATCGGGCAGGTCTGCGCCAGCTGCGCGATGTCCAGCCGCCGGACTACGATGAGGGCGGCTACTACACCAACTTTTACAGCGTCACGGGCTACGCAGACGAACTGGGGCTCCTGTTCCCTGCCCTGAAGGGATCGGCCATCGGTGTCTTCGTTCAGCGCGACCGTGCCTACCGCCGCGCCGAAGTCGAATTCCTGTCACGCCTGTTCCCGGCGTTGAGGCGTCTTCATGTCGCCCACAGGCGACAGCTGTTCCATGCCCTGGCGACGAATCACTCCCGGCTCGACTCCAGCGGAGTGGCCATCGTCGAGCCTTCAGGACGGATCGCCTATGCGAACGACTCGCTGCGGGCGGTTCCGCGGCACGAAGACGCCACCATCGAAGCGGTGCGGTGTCACGCCGCGTCCGATGTCGCGGGTGTGTCGACAAGAATTGGTCTCGCGACGGTGACCAAGCTCGATTGCTTCCCCCTGGCACCCTCGGCATGGATCGTGGTGTTTGGCGCAGGTTCGCATCACGCCGACGATCTTGACGGTGCGTTGATGAGCTTCGGCGAAGGCCTGTTGAGCCGACGGGAACACCAGATCTGTTGCCTTGCCTTTTCCGGTCTCGGCAACCCGCACATTGCAGACGTGCTCGGCATATCTGAAGGCACGGTGAAGAACCTGCGCAAGAGGCTCTACTACAAAATGGATGTCACATGTGAACGCGAGCTGTTTGCGCTCTTCCTGGCGCACCTTCGCTCCGGCAAAAAGACGTAAGACTTGCCAACCATCATTCCGTGACGGGACGCCTTCCGGAAGGTGCCGGTGACCCGGACTTCATCGCTCGATGAACGGCAGAGCCATGACCTCTCCTTCTCGTGCGCCGTCGGGTGTGGTGACAGCCACCGGCGTTCCTGGTTCCCAGGCGCTGCGTTCCATCATGGCAAGGGCGATGTTGGCGGCAAGGTCGGGCGAGAAGGCCGCCGATGTCACCTGCCCGGCGGGTTCGCCGGACCGCAGCACGGGCCAGGGTTCGACGCAGTTTGGCGCCGCTCTTCCATCGAATCTGATGCCGCGGATGATCCTTGCTGGACCGCCCGAATCGCGAATGCGCTCGAGAGCATCGCGGCCGATGAACTCCACAGGTGATTCGAGATTCACAAAGCGGTCGAGACCGCACTCGAAGGGATTGTTCGCGAGCGTCATGTCGTTGCCTTGCGAGAGCAGGGCTCCCTCGATGCGCTCGATGAGATTCGGACAGCCCGGTCCCACACAGAGGTCCCCGCCGGCGGCGAACAGAGCGTCCCACAGGGCCTGCCCGCTGGCCGCATCGTCGATGTAGATCTCGAATCCGCCCTGCTTGGACCATCCCGACCGCGCCACCACGAATGCATGGCCGGCAAAGGGCAACATCGCAAAGCCGAAGAAGCGGATGTCGCGCACCTGATCGCCGAGCACCCTTGAAAGGAGATCGTCGGCCTTGGGGCCCTGTACGGCGATGGGCCCGATGCCCGGTTCGAAGACACGCGCGTCAAGGCCCAGACCGGCGGCAAGACCCTTGCCCCACAGCGCAACGTCAGAATCGGCGAGGGAGATCCAGAAGCGGTCGTCAGCAAGCCGCAGAATGACCGGATCATTGATCATGCCTCCCGTCTCGTCCACCAGGGGCGCGTAGGCACACCGGCCCGGAGCCAGGCGGGAGATGTCGCGCGGTGTCATCAACTGCACGAGCCGGGCCGCGTCCGGGCCCACCACCTCGACCTGCTGTTCGCAGGTGACATCCCAGACCTGAACATGTCGCTTGAGGTGATGGTAGTCCTCCTCGAGCCCACGGAAGAACGTCGGCAGGAGCATGTGGTTGTAGACGGTGAAGCCGCCGACGCCCTGTGCCTCGATACGTGACGAGAATGGTGTACGGCGGGTGCGGCGCGACATCGAGATCACGGGTTCATGCATGGTCCGGTTCCTGGAGGCGGGGAAAAACGGCGCATCGTGCTACGGTCGGTCGTCGGTGTATAGTGCCTGGCGAGAGGGGCGGGGCATGGTGAAGCTCGATATTCTCCAGAAGGTCTACGAGTGCAGGGACCTCGACGAACTGCGCGGAATCTATGATTCCTGGGCCGAGACTTACGATTCGACGATCTCCGGGACAATGAGTTACCGCGGTCACGAGTACATTGTCGATGCCGTGCGTCCCCATCTTGGCGACGATGCGAAAATCCTTGATGCCGGAGCCGGCAGCGGCATGGTCGGGCTGGCGGCATCGCTGGCGGGATTCACCCACGTGGACGCCATGGATTTCTCGGCGGGCATGCTGGAGGTTGCGAGGGACCGTGGCGTCTACCGCGAGATCCGCCCCGGCGTTCTCGGCGAAGCGCTGGACTATCCAGACAACACCTACGATGCCGTTCTCAGTTCGGGTGTCTTCACGCCCGGCCATGCGCCACCAAGTTCGTTCGACGAGATCATCCGCATCGTGAAGCCCGGCGGGCTGGTCTGTTTCACGCTGCGCCACGACCAGACGCCACCGGGATTCATCGAGAAGTTCGATGAACTCGCAAAGGACGGATTGTGGCAGCAGGTGCGAGTGAGCGAGCCATTCCAGTCCATGCCGGGGGGCGAACCGGAGATCCGGCACAGGACCTGGCTCTTCCGGGTAACGCCGGGGCGCCCATCGGCGTGACGAACCCGGAGCCCGGACGCCCGGTTCGCATCTGGGATCGCCCGA
>JAJEBJ010000119.1 GCA_022822575.1 Alphaproteobacteria bacterium
CTCTTCGTCCACGGCGCCTCCATGAACCGCACGGTCTGGTCGGCCCAGGCCCGCTGGTTTGCCCATCATGGCCACGCCGTGCTCGCCGTTGACCTGCCTGGACACGGCCGCTCGGAGGGGCCTCCACTGCCATCGATCGGCACCGTCGCCGACTGGCTCATCGGCGTTCTCGATGCAGCCGGTGTGGCCAAGGCCTCCCTCGTCGGGCATTCCATGGGCTCGCTTCCCGTTCTCGAGGCCGCCTCACGATACCCGTCGCGATGCGCACGCATCGCGCTGCTGGGTACCAGCGTGCCCATGCCCGTGGCCGATGCACTGCTGGACAACGCCAAAGCGAACAGCCACGCCGCCTACGACATGGTGACGGTCTGGGGACACAGCCGCACCGCGCAGATGGGAGGTTCGGACGTCCCGGGACTGTGGATCACCGGGGGAGGCATGCGCCTTCTCGAACGCGGTGGCGACGGAGTCCTCTACAACGACATGAAGGCCTGCAACGACTACACGAGCGGGCTCGAGGCGGCCGCCAGGGTGGACTGCCCGGCAACGCTCATTCTCGGCGATCGCGATATGATGACGCCGCCGCGCAATGCCCGGGCCCTTCTCGATGCGCTGTCCGATGGCCGCATGATCGTCCTCGAGGGATGCGGTCACATGATGATGGCGGAGCGCCCCAACCGGACCCTCGACGCCCTCATCGACGCTCTGACATAGTTGGAAACGCCGAGACCGACATCTCCGCCATCCCTCTGCGCCCCCCCCTCAGCACTACGCTTCCGGGAGTCGATGGGCCACGCCATTTGGCGGTATCAATTGGAACGAGTAGGGGTTTCCTGCATGGCCGCAGGGCCTTGAGCAGTTAAGGGAGCGCAAGAGGAGGGCACACCGCGCCCAAGGTATGGTCAAGAAACTTCATATGTTGCGAGACTCATGATTCCTCCCGGTCGAAGAGCGGAATATCCATGGCGCGGGCGACATCGTTCATGCGCCGGTCGTAGCTCGCAAGTTCCACATCTTGCCCCTGATCGACCAGATACGCGCACGATGCCAAATGCAGGCCGTCCAGGGTCCGCAGCGGCCCTGAACCGGGAAAGGCGTCCAGGGCCCGCGCCAGAACCTGCGGGCTCAGCTCCAGCAGCGCGATCCGTCCAACGACTGCGCGCGCCGCCTCGCCGTGCGAATCCGCAAGCCCGCGCGCGTGCAACGCCGTCCACATCTCGTATTCGAGGAGCCTGCTCGAGACCAGTGTCCCGTCCCAGAGGGACGCCGGAGGCCGGCGGTCCTCGGTCAGAAGCCAGGCCAGCGCGATGGACGTATCGAGATAGATCACCGGTCGCGCCGGCTCTCGTCGAGTTCCGCCAGAACCTCGTCTAGGCTGGCGACCGGGGCGGGCCTGGGCGGCGCTCCCGATCCCGCCAGTGCAGGCGGCGCGAGCACGCCCGACCGCACCGCCTCGGCAAGGAAGGCATCGGCGAGGACGGGGCTCCGGCTCTCCCGCAACGGGCCCAACTCCGCCACCACACGGTCACGATCGGTCACCAGTATCGTCTCGCCCGAAGCCGCGAGCCGGACATACTCGCTCAAACGGTTGTTAAGCGCCTTGATCCCGACCGATCTCATGCGCCCAAAGTAGCTACCGCGCCCTACTTCGTCAACCAGCGTCCCGGGCCGGGCTCCGGGACCAGGAACGTAATCGCCTCTTCTCTACCATTCGAGTGAATCAGGTGAACAACTGAATTGTCCTCATTTCGGTCCCAATGGTCGGGTTCGGATCGCCTGGTGAACGGCGTTCCTTGACTCATGGGATCGGGCAACATTCAGTCTGTTCAACGCCGCTTCACAATGCCAGACGTCGACCTACCGGTGACTGTAGGCAGAAGTTCGCCAGTGCCGTCGAGCGAGCAGACCCCGGGGATGGCAGAGCGCTCCAACCGGATCCTCGACGCCCTCATCGACGTGCTGACATGGATGGAAACGCCGGAATCCCGTCCCTCGTGACCTGAAGGTCACAGGTTCAACTCCTGCCCTCGCTACCACCGAGACCGACATCTCCCGCATGGGACATCAATCTTTGCGTTTCCGCCGCCAGTGCACTCGAGATTGGTTGCGAGGTACCCGTGGAGTGTGGCGTCCGTCTCGGTCCACATCGCGCCGGGAGAGCACGATGCGCTTGATCAGACCGCGGATGGCCAAGGCCACCGCGTCCCGATCGTCGGGGTGGTCCAGCGCCTCGGTCGGCCGCTCCACCAGCCGCACCTCAAGTTCATTCATTCAGTGCCTCTGGACCATCCCGCTCATGACCTGCAGCGTCTGCCTACTGTCGGGATGGACAGATCCATTCAGTCCCATGTGCCGTTCGACACGTCACCAACGCGTATGGGCGTGATGGCCATGCTGCGGGCCATCAGTTCATCGCCGCCGGTACGGTCCATGTCGCGCGGCAGGTCGGGATCCGCGACCGTCAGCGGGTGTCCTTCCTCGACGAAGCCGAGGTAGGGACCGGCGAAATCGTAGCCGATCAGCCGCAGTACGTCATGGGGGATGTCGCGTGCCTTCTCGGGTGGAATCGAGAGGTACTGGTTCTCTTCCTGGCGCAGCCAGCCGAGATTGTAGTGCAGCGCCATGGCGCGGCGGGTGCCGTTGGAGCGGTTGGCGCCGCTGCCGTGATAGAGATTGCTGGTGTAGATCAGCACCGAACCCGCCGGCATCGTGGTATTGATGACCTCGTTTGGCTCGGGCTCACGATCATGAGCCCAGCGGTGGCTGCCGGGCACGATCTGCGTGCCGCCGTTCTCTTCGGTGAAGTCGTCGCATGCCCAGATTGTCGGCAATGTGACCGGGATTGACGGAAACCGGATGGGATAGATCTGGCCGTCGCGGTGGATCACCTGGGCGGCCTCGCCCGGCTGAAGCTCGATAACCCCGGTCACGTGGAGATGATAGCGCGCGCAATGCGGCAGCAGGACACGGTCGCACACGCCCATGATCGTGGGGTGAATGGCGAGTTCCTGACAGGCGGTCGACTTGGCGATCAGGTTGTTGATGCGCTTGGTGCTGTGGCCGGCGAAGTCGGTCTCACCCAGCTTCACGGCGTTGAGATAGGGATCGAAGTCGGCGTTGAGTCGCGCCAGCGTCACGCCGTCCGCCAGCCGCTCGACGATGGCATAGCCGTGCTCGTCCAGGCTCGCTGTGATGTCGTCGGGACTGGCATCGCACCCGAACCGTGGGCCGCTCATGGCATATTCTCCGTCGTTGGAACTCTTGACATTTCACCACCGTGGCGAAGCCATTGAAAGCGGAATGCAGGGGCATTGCGTTTCAGTGTGGGAACGGAGGGTCGGTCTGCCCGACCAATCCCTGTTCGGCTTGCTGCACGGTCTCCGGGCTTCGCATCCTGCTGATCGCGCCACAGTTCACACGACGACCAGGTTCGCGGCAGGCTGGAGAGCACCTCCAGACCGCTATCGGCCCCACCAGCAGGGTCTCAATGCAGGCGGCGCCGCTTGCGCCCGGGCATGGCCGATGTCCTGAAGAGACCCTGTCAGGACTACTCGGTCACAACACGAAGCGACTCCGACTCTATCAGCCTGATGACGTGCGGTGACCATGCATGTCATGATCCAACTCTCACAAGGGCGAGAGACCCAACATACCATCTCGGAGAGCTTTGGTTCCGGCTGTGCCGGGCCGGGCTTTTTGGGAACTGTCTTATCGGGAGTCCTCATGCCGAATTGCGACGTCGTCATCGTTGGGGCCGGAGCAATCGGCAACTCCATCGCCTACCACCTCGGCAAGCACGGCGTGGACTCCGTCGTTGTGGAGCGCGAGTCCATCGGAACGCGGGCCTCCGGCAAGGCCTGGGCGGTGATCCCCTATCCGCAGAAATCGATGGCTCAGGCGATATCACGCTATCTGTCCGGCCAGGACGCTGGTACCGCCGGAACGCCGGAAGGTCCCAGCGCGAGCAGCTGGCACGATCTCGTCGCATCGTCCTACGACCGCATGCCAGGCCTGGCTCTCGAAATCGCCGAGCGCGGCGGCGTCGACATCGAGTACGGCGAATCGCTCCACACATCGCTCCTGACCGAAGCGGAGGTCGACGGAAAAGGCCGGGACGGGTGGCTGGTCCCGTACCATCAGGCCGGAGCCATCGAGACCGGCTGGCTCGACGCTCGCCAGCTGAGGGAGGTCTTTCCTTCACTCCACCCGAAGTGGGTCGCGGGCATCACCAGCCCGCAAGGTCAGGTCGAGCCCTACAAGTACACCCTGGGCCTGGCGCAGTCGGCCGAACACCTGGGTGCTCGCGTGAAGCAGGGGGAGGCCGTGGGCTTCACCACGCAAGGCGATCGGATCACCGGGTTGCAGCTCGCCTCCGGCGAGCACCTCGAGGCCGACAATTTCGTGATTGCCGCCGGCCCATGGTCGCGGGTTCTTGCGTCGTATCTCGACGTCGATGTTCCCATGCTCACGCTCATGGCCGAGTGCACCCGGGTCCAGTTGCCCTCAGGCCTGCCCTTTCAGACACTCGAGGCCGGCGACTACTGGATCATCCCCAAGGTGAACGGCGAGGTGATCCTGAGCGCCTATGAGGGAAGTGCCAGCAGACGCGACGACTTCAATGAGTCGCTCACCGAAGAGCTGAAGCTCAAAACGGTGTCGGAATGCCTTGAGATCCTGCCCGCCCTCGAAGAGGCCAAGCTGGTGGAGCACCGGGGCGACCTGCTCGCCCTGTCTCCGGCGTCGCTGGAAAGGCCCACGCTCGGACGCCTGCCGACGTGGAAGAATGGTTATCTTGCAACGCACTTCGGCGGAACGGGGATCATGATGAGCCCGGCAGCGGGCGAACTCTTGGCGGAACTCATCGTGACCGGCCGGCCGCCGTTGCGCGCGGCGCAGATGCTCGCCGCGCTGACACCTCCAGGCTGAAGACGAACACGCTGCGCCGGTCGGTGGGGCCTCGCAGGTCTGCCGCGCAGAACAACTTTCGCAGGTTCAATTCCTGCCCCCGCGACCAGCTTTACAAAGCCGGGCGTCTGATCGGCCATGCGCGTGGCGAAGTCATGCTCAGTCTCACCATCGTCGTGAAACCGGTAGTAGTGCGGGAACTCCGTATGCCGGAACGGCTCATAGGGCAGTTCGAAATCGGTGTGGGAGTTCGACTTGAACGACAAGCTCGCGGAACCGGTCGTGCTGCCGTGATAGCCGGCCTTGCGGCCAATGATGATGCGCCGTTGCGGATTGCCGGAGGCATGGTGATGGTACCAGCACAGCTTTATGGTGGTCTCGTTCGCTTCGTTTCCTGAGCACTGGAACAACACCTTGGACATGGGCACGGGGGAGATCTGAAGCAGCTTTTTCGCCCAGCGCGATAGCGGGCTCGGTCGAGCTGTGTCCATAGATGTGATTGCAGCCGAGCTTCATCATTTGATCATAGGCTGCACGCGCCAGGCGTTCGTTCCGGAAGCCGAGCGAAGCGCACCACAGGCCAGACATGCATTCTATGTAGTCCTTGCCGCTTTCGTCGAAGACGCGAATGCCATCGCCACGGTCCATGATGTCGGCGCCGACGGACTGGTGAGCCCGCAGGTTCGAGTTGGGATGAATCAGACCAGCGACGTCACGAGCCGACCAAGAGTTGGCGCCGAATTCCATTGCGAACCTCCAATGAAGGCAACGCATACTGACGTGTCCGACCGCGCGGAACGGGGGCCCGGCGTGTTGCCGGTCACATCGATGCGTACGTTTCAACTGCGCGATACTGAATTCTCTTGGGTGCCTCCCGCAAACTTGCTGCGCATTTGCGGCATCGCTCCGTGGGGCGACTTCTTGGCGGGGCTGTCGGCTGAGGGCGATGTTCGGAAATCACTGGCGGTTGATCCTGGTTGTCAGGGACAGGTGACGAACGTCGTGCTTCGGCGTCGCGGTTCAAGACGATCGCCTGCCGGCCGCGCTGTTCGGCAGATCGGCACGCGATCAGGAAAGGCGGGAAACCAAGCGTTGGGGCGGCCAAGCCCATCAACTGATCGGCCATCGAGGCAGGCAGTCCGACCATAGAGGGGGCATGCGACCTTGATGCGGCCCCGTCCGGGGACGGGGCGCGCCGGCCCCTTACTTGCGACGAGCGTTGGTTTTCTCGACGACGGCGGGGGTGCGTTGCCGTACGCTGGAGGGCACGACATGGGGTGTGGACACACTTGCGTGCCGAGGAGGTCAGCATCTGCCGCCGCCTTCAGGAGCGCCGGCGACGGTGGCAGCCGCTTGGAGGGCTGCTGGAACTCGGACATACTCAACTTTCGTCGTCAGATTGCCAATGCCCTTCGCGGCGGAAGGGCCGTTGCCCGCCAAGCCGCTCACCGGCCTTGCCTTTTGGGGCATTCAGGCGAGGAACGAGGTGCCTGGGAGGCCTGGGAACACATGAGCGATTCGGCGGATCTCGTCATTGTTGGCGGCGGCATCGTCGGTTGTTCCGCTGCCTACTTTGCGGCCCGTGAGGGGCTGCGGGTCGTTCTTGTCGACAAGGGCGAGTTCGGCTTCGAACAATCGAGCCGCAACTGGGGCTGGGTGACGGCCCAGGTCAAGCACCGCCACATGCTGCCGCTCTCGCTGTTGTCGCTCGAGATCTGGGAGGGACTCGAAGAGGCGCTCGGCGAATCAGTCGACTGGGCGCGCGCCGGTCACATGCACCTCTTCGACAAGGCAGAGGAGCTTGTGCAGGCAGAGGAAGAGGCGGCGCCCGAGGGGATCCAGCGGCGCTTCTACGACTGCGACGAGGTCAAGCGGCTGCTGCCCGGCATCGCCGGCAACTGGCCGGGTGCCGTTCACGTCCTGGAGAGCGGACAAGCCGACCCCCGGCTGGCAACGAAGGCTATCGCGCGCGGCGCTGTGACCTCCGGTGCCACGCTGCTGTCCGGCTGTGCCGCCGAGGCGATCGATATCGAGGGCGGCATGGTGCGTGCGGTCGTGACCGAGCGGGGCACGATCCCCACGCCAAAGGTCATCTGCGCGACAGGCGCCTGGTCGCACCGTTTCCTGCGGCCGCTGGGACTCTCCGTGCCCAACACCGCGCTTCGGCTCACCGTCACGCGAACCGAACCCGCGGATTCAATCTCGCGCACCCTGTTTTCCGCCGGCGTCGCCGACGGCACAATGCTGGCGGTTCGCCAGGACGGCCACGGACGCTTCATCCTGGCCACGGTCGGAGCCTACACCTACGACGTGACCCACAACTCCTTCGCCGACCTGCGCGCTTTCTGGCGTCTGGGGTGGCGCAACAGAGGCTACGGTTCCTTCGGTATCGGTCGGCTGCTGCCACCGGCCTGGCGGGACGTTCGCAACGTGGAGCCCAAGCCCAGACAGGCGATGGCGAAACGCAACCTGCGCAACCTGATCGAACTCTTCCCGACACTCGAAGGCCTCGGCATCGAGAGCGTGTGGGGCGGCAACTGCGACATGACGCCCGATCAGACGCCCGTGATCGATGCGCTCGACACGCCGAAGGGCCTGATCATCGCGACGGGGCTTTCGGGACACGGCTTCGCACTGGGGCCAGGCGCCGGCAAGGTCGTCAGCGAACTCGCCGCCGGCAAGACGCCCTCGGTCGATGTGACGCCGCTCCGCCACGCCCGCTTCGCCGCCGGCGAAGCGCATCCACTGGACGCCTGGCCCTAGGCCAGACGACGATCAACTCGTGCTGGCCAACCCTAGAATCCGGCCTTCAGCTCTTCGAACCTGTTGGTGATGAGCTCTTCGTTCTGCATCGCAACATCGAAGACTCCGTCGGCCAGGTAGTCCTCAACCGGCAAGCCAAGGCCGATACTTGTCAGAAACTCCTCAGCCACTTTCTCGTAGACCTTGCTGTTGGCCACGCCGAAATACCAGCTGGTCAACTCGTGCATCCCGGATTCGACTGAGATGAAGGAATCGATGACCTCGTGGCAGAGTTCGTACGTCCCGTTTCTATGGGCGACAGGGTGGATCGTGAATCCGCAGACCCAAGTGAGGGCACCTTCCTTTGGCGTCATCCAGACCCATTCCGCGTCCGTACCCTCGGAGTACTCCGCTGTGCGCCAGATGAAGCTGTTCCACGCCGCCGTTGCCACAACCTCGCCGGAAGCCAGCGCCTGCGACAACTCTTGGGCGGAGCCTGACAACATGCGGGTGAGTTTGACAGCCTCGATTGCCTTGGTCACAACGATCTCAATCTCTTCCTCGTTCATGTTGTAGGGATCGATACCCAGAAAAACCCCTGCCTGCACAATCGGAGAGAGCGAGTCGAAGTTGCCGAGCCGTCCGGCGTACTTTTCATCCCAGAGGATGCCCCAGGTATGGTTTTCCGGATCGGCATACTCCGGCGCCAGGTCGCCACGAAGCATGATCGCGGTTTGACCCCAGTCGCTGGACACAAAGAAGGTCTCGCCGTCGAACGAAGTGCCAGGGATCGTCTTGAGCGGCTCCAGCATGTCGTCCCAGTTCGACAGCAGGCCGAGGTCAATGGGGACCACGAGTCCGGCATCGTGCCATAGGGGAATATCACCGGAACACGGCATGACCATGTCCGGCTCGAAGCCGCCCCGCATCTTGTTGAACGCCTCCGTCGTATCGCCGAAGAGACTGTAGTCGGGTTCACGACCATGTTTCTCGACGTAGTGCACGACGAAGGCGGGGTCATCGTAACCGCCCCACGTAAAGAGGTTGGGATGACGAATGTCGGCCGCGCCAGCCTTGCTTCCGATCGCGGGCATCACGGCAGGAACGACGCCAATGGATGCCATGCACCGGGCGACCTGGCGCCGGCTCAGTTTGCCTTCGAGCAACTTGTCCCGAAACTTGCTGAGTTCCATCATTGCTCCCTCCCTTGGTTGCTTGTTTCCTCTCTTGGCTCCTTGCTTTCTCACTTAACTCCTTGATTATGGCTCGCCAACGAGCCTGTGGGAAGTGTGGACTCTCGTGCGGGGCCTGTCAATCCACACGACACGAAATCCGGTTTTCCCCCAGCCCACCGTTGCCGCATTGGCATGTTCCAGATGGCGTTGGCCGTTTCGCCGAGACGGGCGATTGGAGGCTTCCGTGCGCCGCTCCCACGGGCCGGGTCGAATGCACGGCCCGTTCGAGTTTCACACCTAGACGACGATCAGGTCGTGCTGGACTCGGCTCAACCAGCGGGCCTGGGTTTCGATGAAGGCCGCCGTGTCGATCAGGATCGAATAGCCCTGGAGATGCGGCAGGAAGCACTGGCTCTCGTGGTTCACCACGCGACCCGGCGCAAAGACCCGGTCGTCATCCGGCAGGCTGTCGGGGTCGTAGGGGAACGTGCCGACCCAGTCCGGCGGAAACGATAGTCCCATCTCGTAACCTCCGATGAAGTCGCGATGCTCGTGGATGCCGGCCTCCTTGTAGCAGTTCACGACCGTCTCGTTGAACGACCGGACGGCGAGGTTCGGCTTCAGGATCTCGCTTAGAGCACCGAAGACACCGGCCGAGGTGTTGATCCTCTCCATGGCTTCGGGGTGGGGCTCGCCGATCGAGAAACTGCGCGCCTGGTCGACGTGGTAGCGGTTGAAGACGCCGCAGACATCGAGAAAGACGACCTCGCCCGGCGCAATCTGCTTGCGCGAAGCAAGCCCGTGCCCTGACACAGCCTTGAGGCTGGAGGTCACCAGCATGGGAATCGCCTGGTTCTCGCCGCCGGCCCGGGTCATGGCCGCTGTGACCTCGCCCCAGAGCTCAAGCTCGGTGATGCCCACGCGCAGGAGCTCACACGCCGCCTCCAGACCGATGTCAGCAATGCGCGCCGCCTTCTCGACGCAAGCCATCTCGGCGTCCGACTTGATGCCGCGCACCTCACGAGCGATCTCGGTACCGTCGACGACCGTGCAGCCCTTGCTCCCGAAGGCAGCCTGGCAACACCTCCTGTCCCCCATGGCCTGAAGACCTTTGGCCCGCAACCAGAGCAGGCTCTTGCAAGCACAAGTGCTTTCAAGGGCTTCTTCGTGCTCCGGATCGTCCAGAAAGCTGGTTGATCAACACATGATCAAAACGAGTGGATGGACGCGGAGCATGTTTCACGTACCGGTGCGTCGCGGAATTGCCTGGGGCCGAATGACCATCGGGCCGGCGGCCGCCTCGCAGTTTCTGTGATACGGTTCCCGACTGCGAAAGTCACTTTCCGCCGGTTCGAGGGGCAGGACATGGACCAGGACGCCTTGAACTATCATGCGGCAGGCAGGCCGGGGAAACTGGCGATCCGCCCGACCAAGCCGCTGGCAAACCAGCGCGATCTCGCGCTGGCCTATTCCCCGGGTGTCGCCGAGGCCAGCAGCGCGATCGCCGAACGGCCGGAAGACGCGGCGCGCTACACGGCGCGGGCGAACCTGGTCGCGGTCGTCACCAACGGCTCGGCCGTGCTCGGCCTCGGCAATATCGGGGCGCTGGCGGCGAAACCGGTCATGGAAGGCAAAGCTGTCCTGTTCAAGAGATTCGCCGACATCGACGTCTTCGACATCGAGATCGAAGAGAGCGATCCGGACGCGCTGGCCGACACGATCAGGCGGCTCGAGCCGGCTTTCGGCGCCATCAACCTGGAGGACATCAAGGCGCCCGACTGCTTCCGGGTCGAGAACCGGCTGAAGGCGGAGATGAACATCCCCGTCTTCCACGAC
>JAJEBJ010000390.1 GCA_022822575.1 Alphaproteobacteria bacterium
GTTCTCATCAAACCCACCAGCCACGACGCCCTCGCCGCCATGGTGAATGGCCTGACACTCTTTGGCATGGGATGGTCCTGGGGCGGCTACGAGAGCCTCCTTGTCCCGGTCGACCCCTCGGCGTTCCGCACCGCTGTTCCCTGGGAAGAGGAAGGTCAGCTCCTGCGGATTCACGCCGGCCTGGAGGATGCCGAGGACCTCGTCGCCGACCTTGATGCGGCGTTCAGACGACGCAGCGAAGCCTCCTGACAACAGGAGGCACGGTCACTCCTCGAGGGTGGACCCGGCCCCCTTCACGCGTGTCTGGCGCATGTAGCGCCGGAAGCGGTCGGCGTCGTATCCCGCTCCCCGGTGGAGCAGGCAGCGGTTGTCCCAGATCACGAGGTCACCGGGTTGCCAGCGGTGGGCGAAGACATGCTCCTCGGCCGTGGTCTCTTCGAGCAGACCGTCCAGAAGTTCCCGGCTCTTCTCGAATGTCCACCCCTCCACCTCGCGGGCATGGGAACCAATGAAGAGATTCCCGGCGCCGGTCGCCGGATTTCGGCGCACCAGGCGCTGCCGCACGGGCGGCAGGGAGACAGCGTGGGACGTCGTCACCGCATGGGGATGGACCTTGGACCGCGAGAACACGTAATCGTGGATGGCCACGAGCGGTTCGAGCCGTTCCTGTTCTGCCGCATCGAGGCGCTCAAAGGCGCTGCGCTGGCTGGCGAACAGGGTTTCGCCGCCTTCGTCGGGGGTTTCGTAGGCACAGGTGATGGACACGAAGGACGGCACGGCCCGGAAGGACGAGTCCGAGTGCCACATGTTGTTGCCGGTCTGGTAGAGGGTTTCGCTGTGACTGTTGCGGCGCACCGTGCCGTCCTCACGCACGTTGCCGACCGTGCCGAACCACGCGACCTTTCCTTCCCGCCCCAGACGGACATGTTCCTCCTCGGGTTCGCCCAGACTGCGGGTCAACTCGAGATGGGGCTCATCTCCGCACGCCACGCGCGGCACATGGATGAAAGAGTACCGGTCGATCAGCCGCCGCAACGTGGCAATGTCAAGCGCCTCCATCGAGGGGCACTCGAGCCTCGCGCCGAACTCGGCATGTAGCGGGGTCAGGTTCTTCATGTCACCTCCGGAGCCACGCCAGACCCGTGAGCGGTCAGGACGTCCAGGTCTCATCCATGGGGTAGGTGTCCAGGCGTTCGTATCCGGTCTCGGTGACGAGCAGCTGCTGTTCGAGCTTGACCGCCTCGCGTCCGCCCTCGGCACCGACCAGGGATTCGACGCAGAGAACCATGCCCGGGTGGATGATGCCGTCATAGCCGCGCTCGTCGAAATCCTGCCGTTGGCAGATGACCGGATACTCGTCGACCAGACCGACGCCGTGGGCAACGATCCCGTACCGGACGGCCAGGAATTCATCGGGGATGGGCCATGATTTCTCGGCCCACTCCCGGAACGACAGTCCCGGTTTCAGCAACTCCCTGTTGTGTTCGAGCTGCTCCATGGCGGCCATGTAGAGCCGCTGCTGTTCGTTGGTGGGACGGGCATCGCAGATCCACGCCCGCGAGATGTCCGAACAGTAGCCATAGGGTCCCACGAGATCGGTGTCGAAGCTCACCATGTCGCCTTTCTCGATCACCCTCATGGAACATTCCTGCATCCAGGGGTTGGTGCGCGGTCCCGACGACAGCAGACGGGTCTCGATCCATTCACCGCCTTCGGCGATGTTGGCCTCGTGGAGTTTTGCCCACAGGGCGTTTTCGGTAATGCCGGGTCGCAGGTTCTCGCGCATCGCCCGAATTCCCTTCTCCGATGCCTCGATGGCGCAGCGCATCAGGACGATCTCTTCCGCCGTCTTGATCTTGCGTGCCTCCTCCATCAGCGCAAAGCCGTCATGGATGTCGAGATTCTCGTTCGCCAGGGCGTGATAGAGATCGGCGCCCATGCGGTCGACGCCGATTCGCCGGTTGCCGGCCCCGTGCTCGCGAACCACATCGGCGATTTCCCGCGCGAATTCGCGGGCGTGTTCTTCTACCCGAGTGCCGGAAGTGAAGTACGTCGCCGCCCGGGCGGGTCGCCGTTCGCTGATCCCCGGATACCCGCGGGTGAGATGGTCGCTGTGGCCGAACTCGAAGAGAATGGCCGGTCCGTCCGTGGCCACGAAGCAGTAGCGAACCTCGTTGTGGAGGCACCACACCTGCATGTTGGTCGCATCGATGGCATAGCGCACATTGAGTTGGTCGAACAGAAGAACCCCGGCGAGGTCACTTCGGGAGAGCTGCCGGTGAACGTTGGCAAGACGATCGCGCCGGACCTTGTCGAGATCGACCGGCGCCTTGCTGCCTTCCATGGCGCCGCGCTGCACGGCCTCTGCCGCCGAAATGCGTGTGGTCGTCATGATCGTCCAATCTCCCTTTCCGCCCATGAAGAGCAGATGTGGCGCGCCCTCCAGGATTCGAACCTGGGACCTACGGCTTAGAAGGCCGTTGCTCTATCCACTGAGCTAAGGGCGCTCGCGATAGCAGCGGGTCCGTCAACGGACCCGCACGTGATTCGGACCGTTGGCAGTGCCGGGCCGTCAACTGCCCGGTCTCTCCCAGCGGAAGTTGTCGGCATAGGACTTCGGCCTGATCCTTCTCGTGCGTCGTTCGATTACGCTGTACCTGATGCCATGGCGCTCTGCATAGGCCACCGCTGCATCGCGACTCTCGAACCACAGCCTGATCTCGTCGGCCATCATGTCGGACGATCCCGTCCAGCCGGTAAGGGAGTCGACCGACTTCGCTGCAGACGGGACGTACTCGAGAAGCCAGCGGCGGGTTCCGGCCCGCCCGGACTGCATGGCCGTCTTGGCCGGACAGTAGATTCTGGCGGTCATTGCGCCTCCTCCGAAAAGGCGTTCATGAGATGGTCGGGGCGGCTGGATTTGAACCAGCGGCCCCCTGCTCCCAAAGCAGGTGCGCTACCAGACTGCGCCACGCCCCGTACAACGTCTTCTTGGCCTTGACCGGCAGCAACGTCAAGTGCCAGCCAATGTCTGTTCCAGGAGATCCCTGACGACCGCCGTGAGGGCCGCGTCGCTCCCGGCGTCGCCACCGGCCTCGTGGAAGACCGATCGCTGGCGTTCCGCCGACGTTCCCCTGGCGGCGATCGTGCGGGTGTGTTCGACTTCGGCCCGGCAACCGAGGGCATCGGCATCCTCGCCCACCAGTCCGATCAGTTCATCGAGGAGTTCTCCGTAGGGAACCAGCTGTCGCTTGCCGAAATCCACCAGTTCGCTGCGCACGCCAAATCGCTGTGCCAGCCAGCGGTTCTCCTCGACCAGGATGTTGGGGTATTCGCGCCACGCCTGGTTTGTCAGGCGCAGACGGAAGAGCATGCGCAGAATGCACTGGAAGAGCGCGGCCACGGCGAGAGCATCCTCGATTTCGGGACAGACGTCGCAGATGCGCATCTCCAGTGTCGGGAATCGCGCGCTGGGACGCAGGTCCCACCAGATTTTGGTGCCGTCTTCAAGAAGTCCGGAACTCGTCATGTGCCGGACCAGACGCTCGTACTCGGACCAGCTCTGAAGCCTGTCGGGCAGGCCGGTGCGCGGCAGGCCGCCGAACACGGTGAGGCGGTAGGAACTGAGACCGGTATCGCGGCCCTGCCAGAAGGGTGACGACGTGGTGAGGCACAGAAGATGCGGCAGGAAGTACTTTGCCTGGTTCATCAGATCGATGCGGGTCTCCGCGTCATCGATACCGATGTGGACATGCATGCCGCAAATCAGCAGCCTGCGCGCCACCGCCTGGTGGTCCCGAGCCAGACCCTCGTAGCGTTCCTTGTGGGTGTAGTCCTGCTCGCGCCAGTCACCGAACGGGTGCGTCGAACAGGCAACAGGGGCGAGAGCATGGCGCCCGGCGACTCGCGCCACACCGCTCCTCAGACGCTTGAGTTCCTCGCGGGCTTCACCGATGTGGCGGCACACCTTCGTGCCGATCTCCACCTGCGCGCGCAGGAATTCCGTCGTCACCTGCTCGCCGAGTTCATCGACACATTCACCGATCAATGTCTCCGGCACATCGTCGGCGAGTGCGCCGCTGGCAACATCGACGAGGTGGTACTCCTCCTCGATGCCGATGGTGAAATCCGGATCGGTGATCATCGGGCTCCCTCAGTAACCAAGTTCAGGCCGAACGATGTTGCGAAGCCCTTCGCCGTCCATGAACCGGCGCATGTTGTCGAAGAAGATCGCAAGTGTCGTCTCGACATAGGTCTCGCCATCGTCGGCGGAGATGTGGGGCATCACCAACAGGTTGGGTGCCGTCCAGAGCGGAGAGTCTGCCGGCAGGGGTTCGGGATCGAAGACATCGAGAATGGCGCCGGAGAGATGACCGCTCTCCAGCAGTTCGACGACCGCGTCATAGTCCACCGTGGCGGCGCGGCCAATGTTGATGAGGCCGGCGCCCGGTTTCAGGGACCGAAGACGGTTGCGGTCGATGAGTCCGGCGGTCTCGGGCGTGGCGGGAACGCACACCAGCACATGATCGGCCTCGGGAAGGAAGCTGTCGAGATCTTCAGGCGTTCCCATCCTCTCCACCGAGGAACGGGGTTTTCCGTGCCGGCTGATTCCGAGAACCCTCAATCCGGCGCCATGCAGGCGGTCGGCGGCCCCACCTCCAAGACTGCCAACGCCGACGATGAGCACCGTCGTCCCCTCTACCGGTGTCGCATAGAGCGAGTTCCAGACCTTGCGGCGCTGGTTGGTGACGATGGCCGGGATGCGGGAGTGCAGCATGAGAACGGCCATGAGGGCAAAATCCCCCGCCTTCCTTGCCTGGGCACCCTTGTTGTTGGTGACCACCACGCCTTCCGGAACCCAGTCCATGGGGCAGAGATGTTCCACGCCGGCACCGATGATGTGGATCCACTTGAGGTTGGGCGCCACGACCGCGAGGTTCTCCGTCGGCAGATCCCAGCACATCAGGACCTCGGCCGTCCTCATCGCCTCGGCGAAGTTCTCGGTATCCCAGTCAATCGTGGTCAAGAGCCTGTGTTTCAGGTCGGGCCACGACTCCAGCACCGCATCATAGCGCTGTCTCGTCGTGGTGAAGACCGGTTCCGCCTCAGGCGTTGGCGGAAACGTATCGGGATGGGCGTGGTTGTTCTTGACGTGAACCCGGATCGTCATGCCGGCAGCCCGTTCGCTTCCAGATCCTTCAGGGCGGCGATGACATGCGCATCCCGCTCGTCGGGCGCCAGCGTTTCGGCAGCGAACTGGAGTTCCATCACTGCCACGCCGACACGGCGCAGGAACGCCTGGTCGTCGCCGTTGGCTGGGAGGCGGAGAACCGTGTCACCGCCGTAGGTGGGCACCATCGAAGGCCACATGGAGGTGACATGGTCCGGCTCGTCGCCCTTCTGGAGGGCGGCAATGATCTTGCGCATGCGGCGACGACAGAGGGTGATGCCGCGGTCGCTCGGAACAAGGTTTTCACGGTCGTGTTCGGTAATCGCACCCATGCCCTCGGTGGCCTCCGCATCCGCCGGAAAGCGCTGGCGTTCCTCGTACGGCCTGTCAAACAACTCTCCCTGTTCGATGAGTTCAGGCCCGCCGGGCACATTGTAGCTCTCCGGGTCGCCGCGCTCGCCGAAGATTGCCCAGGCAAGGCAGGTGGTTTCGTGGTCATCCACCGGCACCACCCAGCGCGCGAAGGCGGTGCGGCCGAAATAGCGCCGGCGCGTGCCGTCGGCCGCAAACGCCGCCCCGGCCTGGGTGAAGTTCGGCAGCACGACTTCATTGACGCGGACCCAGACATTGTCATCGACCCGCCTCGTCGCCGTCCCGAGAAAGCCTGAAGGCCTCTCGTAGAACTTCATCTCGCCAATCTCGCCGAAACCCCGGCTGAACTGCTCGCGGCTCATGCGGGAATGAAGGAAGGCGGTGTGGAGCGGGTCGAGAATGGCGTCGAGAACCTGCAGCCAGTTGCAGCGGAAGGGAGCCCGGTAGGGCACCATGACGTGTCCCGGCATCTCCAGGGTGTCGTAGACGGGAAAGTCCGGCCTGTGTTCGGGAGGGCCGAGATAGGCGAATACCAGCCCCTTGTACTCCCGCACCGGATAGGCGCCGAGCCGGGTCGAGGACCGGACCCGTTCTTCCACGCCTTCCGGCTGGCCGGGCACCTCCAGGACGGTCCCGTCGACATCGAACAGCCAGCCGTGGTAGCAGCACCGGATACCGCGATCCTCGCAGACGCCGAACTCCAGGGAGGCACGGCGGTGCGGGCAGTTCCTGTGGACGAGCCCGTAACGCCCGCTCCGGTCGCGAAAGAGCACCAGGTCCTCACCGAGAATTCGAAGGCGTCCGGGCATGCGCCCGACCTCCTCGGCCATGGCCACGGGGTGCCAGTAGCGGCGCAGGTATTCACCGGCCGGCGTTCCCGGACCGACGCGGACCAGCAGCTCGTCATGGCCTCCCGGTCCGGAGCGCCGGTATCCATCAAAGGGCACTGAAGTCTTCATGAAGAGAGCGACATTGACGTGTTCCGGTCACCGATGATTCACCACGCCATCGTCGAATACAACCTTCCCTGCAGCGTTGACAGGGTGCCGGTCCCGATCTAGTTTGTGGCCACAGGGTCCCCATCGTCTAGCGGCCTAGGACATCGGCCTCTCACGCCGAAAACAGGGGTTCGAGTCCCCTTGGGGACGCCATATAACTGATTGTTATAGCGCGTTTCCCACGATGCGGCGCCTTCGTGCCTGAACGCGTCAGCGATGCCGGTGCCCGCCCTTGCCCCATATCCGGTCTGTCCGCCATCAGGTTCCGGGCTCAGGCGTTGCATAGCCGGTTGGATCCGGAATTCCAAGGCATCGGCAGCATGCGTCCACACCACCTCCCGGTCGTCGCCGCCGGCCATGTGAACCGGCACGTCATCAACGAGTGCCCGATCCTCGATACCCCTCTTCGTGCACCGGTGGTCTCTTCCCGTTTGTGATGATGCGGCCGACCGCACTTTCACGTCACAGGCGAGACTCGGACTTGCAAACCGCGGCAGCGCGAC
>JAJEBJ010000487.1 GCA_022822575.1 Alphaproteobacteria bacterium
CTGCTGTTCGAACTGAAGACACCGGGAGTCGGTCTGTGGGTGGCTCTCGCCGCCCTGCTCGGGGCGGGGTTCCTGCTCGCCCAGTACTCCCTCGACCTCATCGAGAATATCGAACTGTTGCTGATCGTGATCGGCATCGGCCTCATCGCCGCCGAAATGTACACGATGGTGGGTGGCGGGTTGCTCGGAACACTCGGGGGTGCGGCCGGACTGACCGGTCTCGTGCTTGCGTTCCTCCCGAACGAGCTGACGTTCGATTTCGAGGATCCGGTCTTCGTCGATGCGCTGACCGACGCCACGTTCAACGGCGCGACTGCGGTCGGCATCGTGGTGGTCGGCGCCGTGCTCATCATTCGATACCTTCCGCGCAGCGCTGTACTGCGCCGGCGTCTCGCGGTGACAGGCGAAGTGACCGCGACCAGCGCAGGCCCGCTCGAGGCCCGCGCCAGCGAGCTGCTGGGCAGGCGCGGCAAGGCGGCCGAGGCGCTGCACCCGGGGGGAACGGTACGGCTCGGCAAGGAATCAATTCGAGCGCGGGCCGAGCACGGAGCTTACGTCCCGGCGGGGGCGGCGGTGGAGGTGGTATCGGTCGAGTTCGGTGAGGTGGTGGTGCGATCGGTGCCCGGCGGCAGCGAGGAGGAGACCGGGAGTGGATAGCATCGCCCTCCTGGCTGCGGTTGAAGTCGACTGGCCGGCCCTCGCACTCTCGCTCGGACTGCTCATCCTCGCCGTTGCCTTGCTGATCCTCGAGATCTTCGTCGTGTCGTTCGGGATACTGACCGTAGCCTCCGTCGCATCGGCTCTGGCCGCTATCCACTATGCGTTCACCGCCTCGGATGTGACCGGCTGGGCCATGACGGTGACCGTCCCCGTCCTTGCGGTGGTGCTTGGGCGCTGGGGTCTCGCACGTATCCGTACCTCGCGCCGGCTGGTGCCGAAGAGCGAGATCACGGCCGAAGCGGGCTATCATCACCATGCCGAAGAGGTCGGTGTGTATCCCGGCGCCGAAGGCGTTATGGTGACTCGGGCTCGGCCTTCCGGACGGGCGCGTTTCGCCGGCGGGGAGTGCGACGTGCAGGTGCAGAGCGGCAGCCTGGGGCGCGGCGAGAAGGTCGTGGTGCTGCGCATTGACGGTCCCATCGTGTTCGTCGCGCCGTCGGCGGACAGCGAATCGCACGACGTCTCGTCGTGACCTGAGGAGGCAACACACCATGTCTTTCGATTTGAATCTCGTATTCGTGATCGTCATTGCCCTCTTGGCCATCGTGTTCTTCGCGTTCATCTGGAGCGCATTCTGGCTGTGGTGGCAATCGATTCTCTCCAACGCTCCGGTGAGCCTGCTCCAGATTATCTTCATGCGCTTCCGCAAGGTGAAACCGTCGGTCATCGTGACGGTTCGGATCACCGCGAAGAAAGCGGGCATCAACATCTCCGGCGACCAGCTCGAAGCACACTACCTCGCCGGCGGCAACGTCGCGCGCGTGGTGCAGGCTCTCATCTCGGCGCACAAGGCCAACATCACGTTGGACTACGATCGCGCCTGCGCGATCGATCTGGCTGGACGCGACGTACAGGAGGCGGTCGGCACTTCGGTCAACCCCAAGGTCATCGACGTGCCTTCGGGGCAGATGGCGCGCAACACGATCGACGGCATTGCCGGCGACGGTATCCAGCTCAAGGTCAAGGCGCGGGTCACGGTGCGCACCAACCTCGACCGCCTGGTCGGCGGTGCGACCGAGGAAACCATCGTCGCCCGGGTCGGCGAGGGCATCGTCACCACGATCGGCTCTTCGGAGAACCACATGTCGGTGCTGGAGAACCCTGATCGCATTTCCAAGGTGGTGCTGGAACGCGGCCTCGATTCCGGCACCGCGTTCGAGATCCTCTCCATCGACATCGCGGACATCGATGTCGGCGACAACATCGGGGCGCGCCTGAAGATCGACCAGGCGGAAGCCGAGAAGCAGGTGGCCCAGGCCCAGGCCGAACGCCAGCGTGCACTCGCCGTCGCGCGGGAGCAGGAGATGGTCGCGCTTGTGCAGGAGAACCGCGCCAAGGTGGTCCTCGCCGAGGCCGAGGTGCCCAAGGCGATGGCGGACGCGTTCCGGGCCGGCAACCTCGGGGTGATGGACTACTACGGCATGCAGAATGTCATCTCGGACACCCGGATGAGAACGAGCATCGCTGGCAGCGGGGACGACGCCGCGCCCACCCAGGAGGCTTGACGCATGGAGACATTCGATCACCGAACTGCGAATCCCCGCCTGCCGGGGTGCATCGAAGGCCGGGGAGGTTGAGGCATGGCGGGACTGAGAGCATTGTTCCGGCGGGTCGCCCAGGCCGTAGAGGAAGAGGCCGCCCGTCAGCGTGGCGACGACCCGAGCGCCCGTCCCGGGCACAGCACCTACCACGACAGGGAGCAACCGCAACCGGATGCGATGTGGGAGCCGGAGAGGGAAGCAGCGCATACACCGCCGCGGGCATGGAGGGCGAAGACGACGCGAAGCCCGTGGAGCCGCGAGCAACCGGAAAGTCCGGCGCCAACGAGCGCGACGCGACGTTCGCCTGAGACGCATCGTGCGCAACCCACAGATCTCTCGCCCTGGGACACGGTCGGGTCACGAACGACCCCGCCCTACGCTCATGCGTCCCCCACCCACGCGTTCTTGGCGCGCATACGCGCACGCCTTGACACTCCGGATGCACTGCGCGAAGCGTTCGTGATCAGGGAGATCCTTGACCGGCCACTGGCGCGACGGCGCGCCAGGTAGCCTGGTTCCGCAAGACCGGAGCAACCGCTCGCCCCCGGGACCTCAGAGGACCGCGGAGTCTCAGCGATGCCCTCGGCGACCGGTTTGTCGGCGGCACCTTCCTTCACGATGACGAACGCATCCGGCAAGTCGGCCCAGATTCCTCACGCTCTTGGCGCCGAGCGACTGCACCGCGTTGGCGCCTTGTCCAGACAGGAGATTTCTGCCCGATCCTCCCATCCGCGGAAAGCGTCGGCATCAACGCACCGGGGACGCAAGACCGGTCAGGCCGTTCGGTCGAGAAACAGGCGCGGCGACAAGATTTCGACCGGCCCGTATCGGAGTTGCGTGAAGTCCCGTGTGTTGCCGGTGATCAGGATCGCACCGCCTGCCGCAGCGGTCGCCAGATAGACTTCGTCATCGGGGTCGCGCAGACCGAACATGAGATTCGCTGGCTCGACCGTGACGGCCAGCCGTTCGATTTCCCCAATGACGAATCTCAAGGTGTCGCGATGCGATGCTTGGCTGGGGCGCCCGGCAACGGTTTCGTACTCCGTCAGAATGGACACAGACATGACAATTTCGTGATGCCGTACAACCCGGTCGATGACCTCACGGCACGCACCGTCGACTCGCGCCGCCGCCACCACGACATTGCAGTCCAGCACAACCTTCATGTATCGCGGGCACGACGCTCACGGCGCGAGGCGGATATCTCCTCGACCGTGTCCTTCATGATCTCGTCCTCGGTGAGACCGCAGTCCCCGGACGAAGGCCGGACCGCGGCAAGCGCCGCGGCAATCCTGTCGGCCGCCGCATTCCTGTCCACCAGGTCCTTGGGTCTCAACAGGATTCCGTCGCCGAGAAGGGTTGCCTCCATGAGGTCACCCTCGCGAAGATCGATGTCCTTGCGCAGTCTGGCCGGAATGGTGACCTGGAACTTCGCTTTCACAGTGACCAGCGGCATGGCATTCCTGCAAGAACGGTAATTGGAAAGTTGGAAGTTCTTACTACCGAACTGCCGGAATGGCAACCTTCCCAGCCGTCGCACCGGGTCTCGGCGGCTTGACCAGAGCCGCATCAGTCCGCGATCTTGGTGGTCACACTGGTGACGTGCTCAGGGAATCGCGATCGTTGCAGGGTGGAGATGCTACCGTCCCAGCTAGGTGAGATGGCGACCTCCTCGTCACTGAAGAACCTGCTTTCGAACAGACTTGGTGACTACTGGCGTGCGAGCCCTTTGAGACCGATGTCACGGCGGCAGAATCCTTCCGGCCAGTCGATTCTGTCGACAATGCGATAGGCACGATCGCGAGCCTCGGCGAGGGAGCCTCCGCACGCCGTCACACCCAGCACGCGTCCGCCCGTCGACACCCAGTCGCCGTCCTTTCGCGCCGTGCCGGCATGAAGGATGACGCCATCCTCGCCCGCAGCCTCATCGAGCCTGCGAATGGGTGTGGCCTTGGGATAGGTTCCCGGATAGCCCCGTGTCGCCATCACCACGGTCAGCGCCGACTCCCGGCGCCAGCTGAGGCTCATGCCATCGAGCGTGCCATCGCGGGTCGCCAGCAGGGCCGGCACCAGATCGTCCTTGAGGCGGGCCAGCAGGACCTGGCATTCCGGGTCGCCGAAGCGGACATTGTATTCGAGGAGCCTGGGACCCTCTGGGGTGATCATCAGCCCGGCATAGAGGACGCCTCGAAACGGCGTGCCGCGCCGCCTCATGGCGGCGATGGTCGGACGAATGATGTCCTCAAGGATCTGTGTCTCGACTTCCGGGGTGACCACCGGTGCCGGCGAATAGCATCCCATGCCCCCGGTGTTGGGACCGGTGTCGCCGTCGCCGACCCGCTTGTGATCCTGGGCCGTGGCCAGTGGCAGGACCGACGTGCCGTCCACCAGCACGTGATAGCTCGCCTCTTCGCCGTCGAGGAACTCCTCTATGACCACGGAAGAACCGGCGTTGCCGAAGACGCGTTCGGCCAGCGCCTCGTCGACGGCGCGACACGCCTCGGCCTCGGTGGACGCGACCGTCACGCCCTTGCCGCCGGTCAGCCCGTCCGCCTTGACGACAATCGGCGCTCCGGTCTTGGCAATCCAGTCCTTCGCCTCCTCGGCATCATCGAAGCGCCGCCAGCGGGCCGTGGGCACGCCTGCGACATCCGCAATCTCCTTCATCAGCGATTTTGACGCCTCCAGCCGGGAGGCGGCGGCATCGGGGCCGATGCAGGCAATGCCCTCACCCTCCATCGCGTCGACAATCCCGGCGACCAGCGCGGCTTCGGGACCGGGCACGACCAGTTGGATGGTGTTCGACCGGGCCCAGCTGACGACGCCGTCGACATCGTCAGCCGGGATGCCGACCGGTTCGGCATCGCTCGCGATACCGGCATTGCCGGGAGCACAGAAGAGCGCCGTGACAAGCGGTGACGTGGCGATGGCTTTCACCAGCGCGTGCTCCCGGCCACCACCGCCAATGACAAGAACCCTCATGGAAGACCCGGATCTCTCGCGGAGGAGCACCTCCTGGTGGCTCTCGCCATGTGCGTTCTCCCCTGCGGCTGGCCCACCGGTACCAGTCTTGTATCATGGCCCGCCATGGATGCTTCCGGCAACATTCCCGAGTTCGGCGTCGCCGAGATTTCGCAACGGGTGCGCTCGACGGTCGAGGCGGCCTTCGAGCGTGTCCGTATCCGCGGCGAAATCGGCCGCGTCACGAGGGCCGCGTCAGGACACGTCTACCTCTCCATGAAGGAAGACAAGGCGGTCCTCGACTGCGTCTGCTGGTCCAGGACGGCGAACCGTCTGGCCCACCGGCCCGAACAGGGTCTGGAAATGGTGGCCACGGGCAAACTGACGACCTATCCCGGCCGTTCCAGCTACCAGCTGATCATCGAGAGTCTCGAGCCTGCCGGGCTCGGCGCCCTGATGGTGCTTCTCGAGAAACGACGCAAGCAGCTCGAAGCGGAAGGGATCTTCGATCCCGCGAAGAAGCAGCCGCTGCCGTCACTGCCCGACGTTATCGGTGTCGTGACATCGCCGACGGGTGCGGTGATCCGTGACATCCTGCACCGCCTGCGCGAGCGCTTTCCACGACATGTCCTGGTGTGGCCGGTGGCGGTGCAGGGGGATGCCGCTGCGGCCGAGATCACCGCCGCCATCGAAGGTTTCAACGCCATCGGCCACGCCGATCGGATACCGCGCCCCGATCTCATCATCGTCGCCCGCGGCGGTGGCAGTTTCGAGGACCTCATGCCCTTCAACGAGGAGAGTGTGGTGCGCGCAGCGGCCGCCAGCGCCATTCCGCTGATATCGGCCGTGGGGCACGAAACGGACACCACCCTGATCGACCATGCCGCGGACCTGAGAGCGCCGACACCGACGGCGGCAGCGGAGATTGCCGTACCGGTGCGGGCAGAACTCATGGCGCGCCTGATCGAGACTGACGGCAGACTGGTGCGGGCGACGACGGAGTTGCATCAACGCCTTGCCAGCCACCTGACAGGTCTCGCCCGCGGATTGCCGCGACCCGGTCGCATTCTCGAACAAAGGAGCCAGGATCTCGATCACGCCGTCTCGGGCCTCGACCGGGTGATGTCGCTGAGGCTCGCCGGTCTTGGCCGCGCCCTTGACGAGCGCATCCTCGCGATGCCGCAGCCAGGCGCCTGGATCGCGGACAGGCGCGCCCGGCTTGCCGGCATTGCCGCAGGCATCAATGCCGAACTCCTTGCCTCACGCCTGGCCCGCACCGGAGACCGGCTCGCCCATCTGGCCGGCAATCTCGACCGGGCTGTCGGGGAACGGCTGGCGGCTCCGGACCACGTCATCAACCGGCTCAACAAGCTTCTGGAAAGTCTCAGCTACCGTTCCGTTCTCGAACGCGGGTATGCGGTCATACGATCGGGGGGAACGCCCGTGACACGGGCGGCAGGGGTCGGTGAAGGCGATCGCCTTGCCATCGAATTCGCAGACGGCACTGTCGACGCTGTCGCAGGAGACACTGGCAGGGCGTCGCGCCGCAGGACGCGCACGAAACGCAGCGACACCGAGCAGCTCGATCTCTTCTGAGTCGGCGTCGCTCGACCGGGAAACAGCCTGATCCTGCTGCGCCGCCCCCTGGTGATGGATACGGGTCAACCGATACGAATGTTCTTGAGATGCTCGGGACGCGGAACGCCGGGTTTCAGGCGGGGATCGTCCTCGGGTTCGCCGACCACGGTGCGCACCGGCACGAGCCCGGCCCAGATGTCGAGGACGTAGTCCTCCTCGTCGTCTTCACAATGGCCGGTCCTTATCTTGGCGCTCGCCTCCTCGATGGTCATCCCGACGACCGAGGTGGCCTTGAGCTCCTGGGCCTGCACCGGGCGCAGGGTCTCCCAGCGGCCCGGCACGAAGCGGTCCAGGAATGCCTTGAGAGAGGTTTCCTTCTCGGCTGCGTCCTTGATCAGGGCGGCCGTGCCGAAAAGCGTGGCCGAGCGGTAGTTGACGCTGGAGTGCATGCCCGAGCGCGCCAGCACGAAGCCGTCGAGGTGAAAGACGTTGACGCAGACCGGCACGCCGCCATGAACCTTGCGCAGCATGCGGCTGGCTGACGAGCCATGCCAGTAAACGCGCTCACCCTCACGCCAGACCAGCGTCGGCGTAACGTAGGGCTGGCCCTCGATCACGTAGCCGACCGAGCCGGTGCCGATCTCGTCGATCAGCCGGTGCACGGTGTCAGCGTCGTAGTGAGCGCGCTTGAAGAGCCGCTTTACGCGGCTGCGTTTGCTGGGGACAAAAGTGTTCAAGGTTTGACTCCCGAATAAGTGGCTTGGCCGGCATGCGGCCGGTGGACGTCCAGCACATCTGGTCGAACAGACTCGATGACATGTCAACCGGGTCAGTACATCAGTTCCAGCCGTCGGGAGGTGGGAGTTCGAGCATTGTGCGGCCACCGTCGAGAGCGATGGCGGCCCCCGCGCACCATCGTCCCGGTGACTGTGGCCAGATTCGCGCCGGGTATCGACGACCCGGACTATGGCCGCCTCGCCGAAACCGCCTCCGCCGTCGGCCTCGAGCACGGTGGATCAGGGTAGTGCGGCCGTTCGCCTTGTCGTTGCCGTACCCATGGACGATGCGCTACCACCGTACCGTCGCGAGTCGCATGTCGACATGACCGCGATGGCGCGAAGCATGGTCGGGAGGGCTTCGTCGCCCGCTTTACCGTACCGCGGGCGCCTGTAATGTCAGAGCAGCGGCTTGCGTTCTGGGCACAACGGAGGAAGCAGCCATGGTACATACCGCGCTCGTCACCGGCGGCAACCGGGGCATCGGACTCGAGATCTGCCGCCAGCTTGCTCGCGAGGGACATGCGATCGTGCTCGGCTCCCGCGATCCTGCGTCCGGCGAGGAGGCCGCAGCCGGTCTGAGGAAGGCCGGTCACGACGTTCGCGTCGTGGCGCTCGACGTCTCCGACGACGAATCGGTCCAGGCGTGCGCGGGCGATCTCGCCGGTGCCGGGGTTGACATTGATGTGCTCGTCAACAACGCCGGCGTGCTCGCAGAGGGCGACCTTCTTTCGGGGAATTCCGCACCGATGGACGAGGCGATCGCCGTCAACTTCCTTGGCCCGTACCGCACCGCGCGCGCCTTCATGCCGGGCATGACCAGCCGAGGATGGGGCAGGGTAGTCAATGTCTCATCCGGCTGGGGATCGTTCGCCTCCGGGCTCGAGGGTCCGGCGGCCTACGCCATCTCAAAGGCCGCGCTCAACGCTCTCACCGTGCGTCTTGCGCGCGAGGCCGGACCGGGGGTCCTGGTCAACTGCATGTGCCCGGGCTGGGTTCGCACCCGGATGGGCGGCGCGACAGCGACGCGCTCGGTTGCGCAGGGTGCCGACACCGCACTCTTCCTTGCGACCCTGCCCGACGACGGGCCGAACGGCGGGTTCTTCCGCGACCGGACGCCCGAGCCGTGGTAGCGCCGGATGATCGCTGCAGGTACGCCACAGGGGGCAATTCGCTTTCAGAAGGCGGTGCGGTCCACTCCGCGTCCAGCCGCCATGTACAGAACCCTCGGACCCCTGACCGGAAGCTCCCGGATCCCGACGCTACATGCGTCAACACACCCGTAACGGATCCAGCCAGCGCCCCTGCCGAGATTCAGGGTCAGGACCATTGCTTGGGACGTTGCCCCTCTTCGCTCGCAGGCCGTCCTGCCAACCCTTGAAAGGGAACGTGCCTGCGCAAGGCCCGTGGGGAGCATGAGGCGGCCTCCGGATCGTCGCTCAAGACTCGGCCGCGAGCACCTCGCCCCGTTTTGTCGCCGCCCCTGTTCAGCCTTTGAGAAACTCAGCGCGGAGTCCGGCAGTCAGACAGGCGCGCCGCGAAGCGAAGACGGACGTAGTCGGCCGTCCAGTTGCCCTCTCTGTCGCACAGGCTGTGACGCAGGAGGTCGAGGGACTCGTCGCGGGCCGCCTGGCGTTCTCCTTCCGGCAGGGCCGCATAGAACGGTCCGGCAAAAGTCTCGAGCCAGCCTTTCATGCCGGTCGGAAGCGGAGTCGGGCGCGGGATGAGTTCGATGCTGTCGACCGAGAATCCGGCCGCCTCAAGCCGGCCATGGTAATCGTCCGGCGTGGGATAGAACCACGGATTGACGGTCGCGATGTCGACACCGCGCCTGGTCAGCACGGCGGCGAGGGCCGTGACGACCGCGGCCATGTTTCCGTGCCCGCCGAACTCGCCCACGAAGCGCCCACCCCGCTTCAGTGCACGGACCACACCGGCGATGGCGGCATCGGCATCCCCGACCCAGTGCAGGACGGCGTTCGAGAACACCGCGTCGAACTCGGCATCGAAGGCGAGTGCAGTGGCGTTCATCAGGCGGGCGTCGATGCCGCGGTCGCGGGCCGCTGCGACCATCGCCTGCGAATGGTCGACGCCGACCACCTCGCAGCCGGCTTCGACGATTTCCCGGGTCAGCGCGCCATCGCCGCAACCGAGGTCCAGAACTCGCTCACCCGGCCTCGGCGCGAGCAGCGCAAGCACGGGACGCCCCAGAACCGGCACGAAGCCTGCGTTGGCCTGATAAACCTGGGCGTTCCAGGATTGCTCTGATGTCATGACGGCCACTCCCGGGACCGAGCGGGACTATCATTGCGACTGGGATGCAGCAAGGGGAACGCCATGAGAGTGGCCTGATCGCGCCATCGTCAGGCGTCTGAAGGGGATGCAGATGTGACCCTTGCCAGTCCGGATGACAGCTGGCTGGCGATGAATGATCCCGACGGGGAGGAAGGAGGGGCCCGATGATCCTTCGGCCGGTCCGGCAAGGCGCCCGGATACGCTGTCGTCGTCAGACAGTCTCCCGGTCGCCGGCGCCCTTGTGCATGGCATCCCTGTAGGGATGCGCCGCGTAGGTCCCGAGAATCCTCACTTCGAGTGCAAAGAAGCCCAGTTCTTCCAGGGCGAGACCCATCGGGCGTTCATCCGGATGCCCTTCGGCGTCGACATGGAACTGGGCGGCGCTGAAGGTTCCGTCGATCATGTAGCTCTCGATCTTCGTCAGATTGACGCCGTTGGTGGCGAATCCACCCAGTGCCTTGTAGAGCGCCGCGGGAACGCTGCGCACGCGAAAGATCATGCTGGTGATGAGGGAGTCGCTACCCGGTGCAGGGAGGGGAACAGGCCGGGACAGGATGAGGAACCGGGTGTGATTGTGGTCTGCGTCCTCGAGGTCCCGCTCCAGGATGTCGAGGCCGTAGATGCGGGCTGCCAGTTCCGAGGCGATGGCGCCACGGGCCGGATCGCCCCTTTCGGCAACGTCATGGGCTGCGCCGGCGGTGTCCGCGTGGGATGCAGGTTCGATTCCAAGACGCCGCAAGGCCTGACGGCACTGACTGAGCGCCTGGATATGGGAGTGAACGACAGCAAGGTCCTTCACCGCGGCGCCGGGGACGCCCAGAAGACTGTGGTTCACCTTGTGGAAGTGCTCTCCGACGATCTGCAGGGACGAGAGAGGCATCAGGTGGTGAACGTCAGCGACCCGCCCGGCAACGGAATTCTCGATCGGCAGCATCGCCAGACGCGCGTCGCCGTCTTCCACAGCCTGAAAGACATCCTCGAAGGAGGCGCACGGCAGGGATGTCATGGATGGATAGGCTTCCTGGCAGGCAAGGTGTGAATAGGCACCGGGCTTGCCCTGGAAGGCGATGGTGTTGTCGCTGGCGGTCATGGCGTGGATCGGGGGCTGGCAACGTCCTTCAGCAGAAGTAGGAACGTGCCTGCTCAAGGTCCCCGGGAGTATCGACACCGACCGGAACACTGTCAACGCGGCCCACGGCGATGCTCATGCCGGCCTCAAGGATGCGCATCTGTTCCAGTCGTTCCCGCTGCTCCAGGTCGCTTGCCGGCAAGGCAACGAAGCGCTCGAGCGCTTCCCGGCGGTAGGCGTAGATGCCGACATGGTGCCACAGGGGACCCTCGCCCCAGGGTGCGCGGGCTCTCGTGAAACACAACGCTCTGCCCGTCTCGGCCCCGGCGTTCCAGGCCACCACCACCTTCACGACGTTGGGATCACGGGCCTCGTCTTCGTCCGTCGTCGGTGCCGCAAGAGTGGCCACGTCGGCGCCGCTCCCGGTGAGGGTGGCGACAACGAGATCGAGGTCGCGCGGCTGCAAGGTCGGCAGATCGCCCTGCAGATTGACCACCACGTCGATACCGTCCGCACGGTCGATGCGGGCCAGCGCCTGGTGCACCCGATCCGATCCCGACCGGAGATCGGGATCCGTCATGACAGACTCTCCGCCCGCCCCTTCCACGGCATCGGCAATGACGCGGTCAGCGGCGGCAACGACGACACGCCCGACATCGGCTTCGATGGCCCGCCGCCACACCTGGACGATCATCGGTTCGCCACCGACTCTCGCCAGGGGTTTTCCCGGCAACCTGGTGGACGCCATGCGCGCCGGAATGACGATGATCGTCGACATGGTCAGCCGACAGCCGATGCCTCTTCCGGACAGCAATCATGGACCTCGACACGAAGAGGCGTGGAGCGCCCGCCGACAATGCGTTCCGACGAACAGGCCGTGAGGATGACGATGCAGTCGATTTCGGCTCTCAGCGTGACGCTGTCACCCGCCGCGCTCAGGGTGTCGCCGATGACGAACCGGCCGTCCGGCCCGGGGGGCGTGTTCTGGAACAGGTTGACCGGATCGGGTTGCAGGACATGCCCGATCCCCGCATCGCGCGCCGCCTCGAAGTAGTTGTCACGGCAGTTGGGATGGTCCGCCAGCCCCCGCCCGGCGTACCAGTCCCGGTTGCACGAGGCATAGAGCATGTCGTGGCATCCCGGTGACGCGTCGGCGATGAAGGTGAAGACCGGACGGTCCCGGTTGGTGAAGAAGCGCTGCCCCGGCTCGGGAAAGATGTTGCCGTTGTGAAGCCGGGTGACCGACGGGCTCATGAATTCATCGTGATCGGACTGGCTGACGGCGAAGAGATCGCCGACCTGGCATCCCTCGACATCGACAACGCGGACATACTGGCCGCTGTTCGCGGCAATCCAGCCATTCGAGTAGCCGGGAACATCCACCATGCGGTTTCCAGCCATGCCCACACTCCTTTCCGGCCTTGAAACGCCGTCTTTCGTCATGGGGAAGACTATTCGGGACATGCCCTGGCGACAATCAGGCCACGGCCGGGCGGTCGAGAAGGGACTTGAACGCCGACGCGACTTGGCTAATCTCCGCAACGCCTTGTAACAGGCACTCTTCCCCCAACCGGGACCACTCTTTTTCGGGGCCGGTGCGCATGGATGCTCTGGAGTTCAACAAGATTGCCGCCGGCCTTCTGGTCGGCCTTTTGCTTGCGTTTGGCATCGGCAAACTGGTCAACACGCTCTACGGTCCGGCCGTGGAACATGCTGCACCCGAGCACGCTGAAGACATGATGGCTGACGCCGAAGCCGTCGACGAGACACCGACTGTCGAGGTTCCTGCCGTGTTGGTGCCGATTGCCACCCTGCTGGCCAGTGCGGACCTCGCCAACGGCGAGAAGCAGTTTCGCAAGTGCAAGAGCTGCCACAGCGTCGAGGCCGGCGGCCGGGATGGACAGGGACCCAATCTCTACGGTGTGGTCGGTGCGCCGCAGGGACACCGCGACACCTTCAACTATTCCGATGTCATCGCCGGACTGGGCGGAACCTGGACGTTTGAGGAACTGAGCCTCTACATCACCGACCCCAAGGGCTACGCACCTGGAAACAAGATGGTGTTCAAGGGCATCTCCGACGACGAGGACCGCGCTGACCTCATCGCCTGGCTCAACACGCAGAGCGATGCACCGCTCGCCCTGCCCGACGACGCCGCGGACGACACATCCCTGGACGACACGTCGATGCTGGAGCCGTCGGATGCGGAAGATCGCCCAATCGAAGATCCCGTGCTTGCCTTGATCACCGGGGCCTCCGCCGAGGAAGGCGGACGTGTCGCCCGCGCGTGCCGGGCCTGTCACACATTCACACCTGGCGGCGCCAACCGCGTCGGCCCCAATCTCTGGAACATGGTGGACCGCAACATCGCCAGCGTGAAGGGATACACCTATTCCGATGCACTGGACGCCGAGAGCGGAACCTGGACCTGGCGCCGGTTGTGGACCTACCTTGAAAATCCCCGCATGGACGTACCCGGCGGCAAGATGGGTTTCCGCGGCATCGCCGACGAAGAGGACCGCGCCGCCGTGATCGCCTGGATGGGAACGCTCAGCAACGATCCCTCGCCCTTCGCCAGGATCGAGTAGGCAACCCGGGGAGAGGGCGTTCGTGACCGATGAATTCCAGTGGAAACACAAGGAACTAGACGGCCGCAGGATCGCCGCCGGACTTCACGAGGACACGCGCAGGGCCGTTGATGAGCTGACGGAACGGGGCTGGGCGCCGCGCCTCGTCTCCGTGGTGATCGGCGATGCCGACGCCGTCGCCATCTATGTGCGCAACCAGAAGCGGACAGCCGAACGGCTCGGCATCGCGTTTGACGAACGCCACTTCGCGGAAGACATCAGCGAAGCGGAAATGCTGGCAGCCGTACAGGCCATGAACGCCGATCCCCGGGTCACCGGCATCATCGTGCAGCGTCCGGTGCCAGAGCAGATCAACATCAAGAGGCTGCAGAGCGCCATCCACCCGCTCAAGGACGTGGAGGGACTGCATCCGGCATCCGTCGGCAACATCGTCTACAACGAACTCGACCTCGGTCCCTGCACGGCGATGGCATCGGTCCACATCCTCAAGACGACGGGTCTCAATCTCTCCGGTCTCGAAGTGGTGGTCATCGGTCATTCCGACATCGTCGGCAAGCCGATCGCCTTCCTGCTCATGGCCGAGGGCGCCACGGTCACCGTGTGCCATCACC
>JAJEBJ010000095.1 GCA_022822575.1 Alphaproteobacteria bacterium
CGTCTTCCGCCGGTTGCGCGATCACTTCCAGCGCAAGCCCGGGATCCAGAACATCGATCTCATGAACCTGGCGGACTTCTGCCGCAACTGCCTCTCGAAGTGGTATCGGGCCGAGGCCGAGGATCGCGGCATCGCGATGTCCTACGACGAGGCGCGAGAGGTCGTCTATGGCATGCCCTATGGCGACTACAAGGAACGCCACCAGGAAAAGGCAACGCCGGAGAAGATGGCCGAGTTCGAAGCCGGTGAGAAACGCCGCGCCGCCGAAGCCGCGGCGCGCGGCGAGACGTGGTGACGCACTACCAGCGCTCGACGGCGGGACGCAGATCGATCTCGTGACTCCAGGCGGTCGGATGCTGGCCGTGAAGATCGAGATAGGTGCTGGCGATGGCATCGGGATCGAGCAGCGTGTCGATGCCCCGTTCGGGGATCTCATGGGCGTGCTGCGGTCCGTTGATCTGGCCGTCGATGTTGACCAGGGCCACGTGAACGCCGGCCGGTCCGAGTTCGCGTGCCATGGACTGTGCCAGGGCCCGCAGACCGAACTTGCCTACCGCGAAACCGGCAAAGTGTGACGACCCCTTGTAGCAGGCGGTCGCGCCGGTGAAGATCAGCGTGCCGCTGCCCCGTTCCACCATGGCCACCGCGGCGGCGCGGCCGACCATGAAGGCGCCGAGGCAGGTGACCTGCCACTGCCGTGTGAGTTCCTCTGCCTCGATGTCGAGAATCGATTTTCTGAGGAATCCGCTGGCGTTGTAGACCACGAGTGACGGTGCGCCGAGTTCGCCCGTGACCGCAGCGAAGAGGCCGGCGACATCCGCCTCCCTGGTGGCATCGCAGGCAAAGGACCTGACGTGGCCGCCGGTAACCCCGGCGACGCCGGTAGCGACACGTTCCGCGTGGCCGGAATCGCGCGAGGCGACGGCAACCTTCATGCCTGCTGACGAAAACTGGCGCGCCAGACCGGCGCCAAGACCTTCACCGGCACCGACGATCAGTGCCACGCCTTCGAATGAGCGGTTCATAAACGTGTTCCTTCTTCAGGGATGGAAGAGATCAGCCGCAACCGGCATCACCCGTAGAGGGCATCGAGACGGGCGCTGAAGCGCTCGCGGACGACATGACGGCGGATCTTGAGGGTTGGGGTCATCAACCTGTTCTCCACCGTGAAGGGTTCCGGCGCCACCATGATGCGCCTGACCTTCTCGATGGGCGAGAGGTTCGCGTTGGCACGGTCCACGGCCTCCTTGACGGCGGTGTCGAGGGCGTCGTGGCCGGCAAGGCTGGCGAGATCGGCATCAAGGCCCCTTTCGCGGGCGAACCCGGCGAGCCAGGTCTCATCGGGCACCACGAGAGCCACGAGATGGGGCCGCCGGTCGCCGTCCACCATGCACTGGGCGATCTCCGGCTCCAGGTTGAGGATGCCTTCCACCCGCTGTGGCGCGATGTTGTCACCCCCGGAATTGACGATGATGTCCTTCTTGCGGTCGGTGATGGTGAGGAAGCCGTCATCGTCGAATTCACCGATATCGCCGGTATGGAGCCAGCCATCCTTCAGCACCTCGCTGGTGGCTTGCGGGTTGTTCCAGTACCCGTCCATGAGGAGGCCTCCGGCAACGAGAATCTCGCCGTCATCGGCAATCCGGACATCGACTTCCGGGAGCGGTCTTCCCACGCTCGCCATCTTGGTGTGTTCGGGAAGATTGCAGGAAACAACCGGTGCGGCCTCGGTCTGGCCATAACCCTGGAGAAGCGTGAGACCGAGAGCCGAAAAGAACGTTCCGACATCCGGATTGAGGGCGGCGCCTCCCGAAACCATGGCCGTGAGGCGGCCGCCGAAACGGGCGCGCACCTTGTCGCGGACGAGCTTGTCGAGCACGCGGTCCTGGAGACGTTCGAACAGACCCAGCGACTCACCCCTGAAGCGCCGGCTTCCCAGTTCGACGGCCTTCTCGAAGAGTCGTTTCTTCATGCCGCCCTGGCGGGTTACGCCGGCGAGAATGCGCTGACGCATCACCTCGTAGAGCCTCGGGACGCAGGTCATGATGGTGGGCCGCGCCTCGGGCATGTTGGTGATGAGCGTGTCGACGCCTTCGGCGTAGCGGATCTCCGCACCGATCGAGATCGGGAAGAAGAAGCCGGCGGTGTGCTCATAGGCATGCGAGAGCGGCAGGAAGGAAAGAAAGGTGTCCAGCTTCGAAAGCATGGGCCTGACGCCCAGCCAGATGCTCTTGAGGTTCGACAAGAGGGCGTGGTGGGAGAGAATGACCCCCTTGGGGAGGCCCCCTGTTCCCGACGTGTAGATCAGGCACGACGTGTGCTTGCGCTCGATGGCGGCGATTCGCGACTCCACCTCGGCCGTATCGTCGGCCGAGGCATCGGACCATGGAATCACCCTGATGTCGCCGGTGGCCGTGACGGTGTCCATGGCGATGACGCAGGCGACATCCGCGGCGGCAGCGGCGGGAAGGAATGTACTGGCCAGCCCTTCACCGGAGACGAACGCCATTGTCGCACCGCTGTCCTTCATGACGTGTTCGTGCAGTTCGCGGGTGTAGGTCGTGTAGGCGGGAACGGTGATGCCGCCTGCCGCCATGACGGCAAGATCGGCAATTGCCCATTCCGGCCGGTTCTCCGACGCCAGGACGACCCGGTCACCCGGCTGCAGCCCGAGGGCCACCAGTCCGGCAGCAAGCCTGCGCACGTCTTCTGCGACATTCTCCCAGTTTCTCGGGCGCCATGTGCCGTCTTCCTTGGCCCACAGGAAGGGACGGCCGGCACATTGCCCGGCCATGTCGAAGAACATGGAAGGGATGCTGGTCCAGCTGTCGTACTGCATTGTCGCCTCCATCCGTCAGGACAGGCAGGGATCATACTGATGCCGGTGAGGAACCGCCAAGGACATCGACCGGTTGCCCTGCGCCGGCAATGACGTTGTCAGGCGAGGCTCCGGGGGATATGGATGGCTGCCGCAACCTGAGGGATGCAAGGCGTGATCGAGGCATCCACTCTCCCCCGCTGGGATCTCTCGGATCTCTATACCGGACCGGATGATCCAGAAATTGCCGCAACCCTCGAGGAGCTTTCCGGGGAGGCGGAGGCGTTCGCCAGGGACTACCGGGGGCGTCTTTCCGGGCTGTCGACGCAGGCCTTCGGCGATCTCATCGAGCGATACGCGGCTCTCGTCGAGGGCATGGGCCGCGTCGAGAGCTATGCCGACCTGCTGTTTGCCGTCAACAGGAACGATGCCGGTGTCGCCAGATTCCATCAGATGGTCCGGGAACGGCTGACGGAGGCCAACACGGCGCTCGTCTTTCTGGGACTGGACATCAACAGGCTTGACGAGGAGGCGGTGAAGCGACTGCTCGGCGATCCGAAGATCGCGCGCTACCGGACCTGGCTCGAGGCCCTGCGCAGCTTCAGGCCGCATCAGCTCTCCGACGAGGCCGAGGCGATGCTGAACGAACTCGCCGTCGTGCAGAGTGGCGCCTGGGTGCGTCTCTTCGATCAGACCATCGCCGCCCTCACATTCTCGATCGATGGCGAGGAATTGTCGGAGGCAGAGGCGCTTGACCGCCTGTCGTGGGCCGACGCCGGGGTCAGGCAACGCACGGCGCAGGAACTCGCCCGCGTCTTCCGACAGAACACCAGGCTCTTTTCCCACATCACCAACACGCTCGCGAAGACGAAGGCGATCGAAGACGGCTGGAGGTCGTTCGCCCGGCCGATCTCCTCGCGCAACGTCGCCAACCTGATCGAGGATGAGACCGTCGATGCCCTCATCGGCGCCGTGCGAGAGGCCTATCCGCGACTTTCGCACCGTTACTATGCTCTCAAGGCCGGCTGGTTCGGCTGTGACACGCTCGCCTGGTGGGACCGGAATGCGCCCGTGCCCGGCATGGATGAGCCTTCTTACGGGTGGGACGAGGCCCGCGACATCGTGCTCGACGCCTTCGGTGAATTCTCGCCCCGCATGGCCGGTATCGCGGCGGACTTCTTCGGCAAGCGGTGGATCGACGCCCCTGTCCTGCCGGGAAAGGACGGCGGGGCGTTTTCCCACCCGACCGTCCCCGCAGTTCATCCTTTCGTCCTTCTCAACTACCAGGGCCGGACTCGCGACGTGATGACGCTGGCCCACGAACTCGGCCACGGCGTCCATCAGGTTCTGGCTGCACCCCAGGGCCCGCTGCTGGCCCCGACACCCCTGACACTCGCCGAGACGGCTTCGGTGTTCGGCGAACAGCTCGCCTTCCGCCATCTCCTCGAGCGCGAGGACGATCCCCGGATCCGCAGGAGAATACTCGCCGGCAAGGTGGAGGACATGCTGAACACGGTGGTGCGGCAGATCGCGTTCTGCGACTTCGAGATGCGGCTCCATGACGCCCGGGCGGAAGGCGAACTCACCCCTGACGAGATCGGTGAGCTGTGGATGGCCACGCAGCGCGAGAGCCTGGGACCTGCCGTGCGTCTTGACGACGACTACCGCAGTTTCTGGTGCTATATTCCACACTTCATCCATGCTCCCTTCTACGTTTATGCCTATGCCTTCGGCGACTGTCTCGTGAACGCCCTTCATGTGCTCCATCGCCAGGGCACGACCGCCTTCGAGACAAAGTTCCTGGCCATGCTGGAAGCAGGGGGAAGCAAACATCATCGCGAACTTCTCGCACCCTTCGGACTCGATGCGACCCAAAGGGAATTCTGGGCAGGAGGGCTCGAGACGATCAGCGACATGATCGACGAACTCGAGGCACTGGCGGCGTGACCGAGAGGGGCCTCAAGGACACCAACCGGCTGACCGGGCGGGCAGCGCGCTACGCGAAGGTCGGGGCAGCGGTCGGCCGGGTCGGCGCCCGGGCCATGACCGGGCGCGTCCTGAGGAGCGGTTCGGACAACGCCGAGATGGCGGTCAATCTCAAGAACGCGCTTGGTGGACTGAAGGGACCGCTGATGAAGGTGGCGCAGCTTCTGGCCACCATCCCCGATGTCCTGCCGCCGGAGTACGCCACGGAACTCGCCAAGCTGCAGGTCAATGCACCCGCCATGGGGTGGCCTTTCGTACGCCGGCGCATGGCCGGTGAACTTGGCGCCGACTGGCAGAAGAAGTTCACATCC
>JAJEBJ010000335.1 GCA_022822575.1 Alphaproteobacteria bacterium
CACGTCAGTCTCGATTACAGGCGCCTTCTCGAGGAAGCGCTTCCGGCCGTGGAGTTCGTCGATTGCGCCCAGCCCTCCATGTGGATGCGCACCATCAAGTCCGCCGAGGAAATCGAACTCATCAAGGAGGGTGCCAGGACCTGCGACATAGGAGGCTGGGCATGTGCCGACGCGATTGCAGCCGGTGTTCCCGAGCACGAGGTGGCCATTGCGACGACGGACGCCATGGTGAGGGAGATCGCCGGCAACCATCCCTACGTCGAACCCATGGATACCTGGACCTGGTTCCAGTCGGGGATCAACACGGACGGCGCCCACAACCCGGTCACCAACAGGAAGATCGAGTCCGGAGACATTCTGAGCCTCAACGCCTTCCCGATGATCTTCGGTTACTACACGGCCCTTGAGCGCACGCTCTTTTGCGACCACGCATCGGATGTCCACCTGGATCTCTGGGAAAAGAATGTCGCCGTGCATGAGAAGGGGCTGAAGCTGATCAGGCCGGGTGCGCGGTGCTGCGACATCGCCTCCGAACTCAACGAGATGTACCGGGACTGGGATCTTCTCAAGTACCGCTCGTTCGGGTATGGCCACTCATTCGGCGTGCTCTGCCACTACTATGGACGCGAGGCAGGCGTCGAACTGCGAGAGGACGTGGAGACCGAACTCAGGCCCGGAATGGTCGTCTCCATGGAGCCGATGATCATGTTGCCGGAGGGCCAGCCCGGAGCCGGTGGCTACCGTGAACACGACATCCTGGTGGTGACCGAGGAGGGTGCCGAGAACATCACCGGTTTCCCCTACGGGCCCGAACACAACATCATCAGGAACTGACGAGGTTGGCGACACGCATCAGTCGGGGCATTGAGTCACGATCGGAAGACGGCCGCGCAGCCGTGGTCAGTTCGGCGAGCCCGCAAATTCCTCGTTGAGGGCGCGGACGATGCCATCCGTGCAGACTTGAAGCAGGATCTCCCCCTTTTCCCTGGTCGCGTTCTTCGGTGACGAGAGCGTCCCGCTTGCGGGAACCCATTCAGGCCTGACCGGATAGACGTCGTAGGGCGGAAAGCTTGCCGGGGGGTGGTCGACCGCCTTGTCCATCCAGACGAGATGGGGGAACAGCACGAGCATCAGCGACGTTTCGAGAACGCCGCCGTGCTCCAGATCCCACCCCGTGAAGCCCTCCGGGTACAGCTTCTCGATGGTCTCGTCGTTCACGAAGTCCCAGTACGACAGCACGACGATCTTCACGTCGCTGATGCCGTCCCATCTCAGTTCGCGCAGGGCGATGTCGACGCCTTCGATGATGAACCACGAATTCTCGAAGTGCCCGTTCATCAGCACGATGTTGCGAACTCCGTGACGCACGAACTCCTTGATCACGTCCTTCAGGGCATTCACCAGCGTCGCGCCGTCGAGACTGGTCGTGCCCGGCAGGTGATTGCCACCACCTGACTTCGGATGGGACTTGTAGCCATAGGTGAAGGGCTGGGCGACCAGTGCCCCGATCCGCCGGGCCACCCGCTGGGCAAACTCGTTCGGAAGCAGCACGTCCACGTGCATGGGCATGTGATGTCCATGCTGCTCCAGCGCACCGATCGGTACGATCAGGGGCGTGCGACCGTCCCGCATCCTCCTGTCGTACTCGGGCCAGGTGAGTTCGTAGGCAAGAACGGTTGCGTCGGCCATGTCGCGTCCTCCTCCATGATCCTGAAGGTCGTGCCCCATGAATGGGCTTTCCGATCCGTGACGTTAAATTTATAGTTGTGATGTCCATATAAGCTATGTTCCATGGTCGCGCGAGCCTTGACGACGTTGGGGGGATGGGAGTTGTCCGACCGAACGAGACAAAACCTCCCGATGGAACTTCTCCGGACCTTCGCGACCGTCATCGACCTTGGCAGCTACACGCGGGCGGCGGAGGTCCTGAGACGGACACAGCCTGCCGTCAGCCTCCAGATCCGCCGTCTCGAAGAAATCGCCCAGGCCAAGCTGATCACGAATGTCGGACGCGAAACGCGCCTGACGGAGGCGGGGGAATTTCTCATGGTGTACGCCCGCCAGATCCTCAGTCTGAATGACGAGGCGCTTTCCCGCACTTCACGGCAGGATGTCGCCGGGCAGCTCCGGGTCGGATTGCCCACCGACTACGCAGTTGCCTTTTTCCAGGAGGTGCTGACACAGTTCGCAAAGCTCCACCCGGAAATCACGTTCAAGATCCAGTGCGAACTGAGCCGGGACCTTCTCGACAGCCTGGAACGGGATGCGCTTGACGTTGTCATTGCCATGACAAGCGAGCGTACCGAGCGGAACCTGGCGCGTGAGTGGGTTGAACGGCCGATATGGGTTACGGCCAGGAAAGGCAGCCCGCACCGGCAGTCTCCAGTCCCGCTTGTCGCTCATCCCGAAGGGTGCGAGTACCGCAACCGCATGGCGCAGGCCCTGAGTTCGGTGCACCGGGAGTGGCGGCTGGCCTATTGCAGTCCCGGAATAACGGGACTGCAGAATGCGGTTCTCGCAGGACTGGGCGTCAGCGCCCTGACAAAGAGAACCTACCTCGACGGAATGAAGACACTCGGCGAGAAGCACGGATTTCCGCCTTTGGCCGAGATTCATGTCGGCCTCTATTGCAAGCACGTCAACCAGACCGACCCGGTGAACCGGCTCGTCAACTTCGTTGTCGGCAAGCTCGATGAAGCGGTAGAACCGGACTTCAAGCCCCGCCACTGGCGCTGACCTGTCCTGCTTCTTGCGGCCGGTCCGCACGAGCGGAGGACGATCATGCGCCGCCCTCCACCTTGTCCGCGGTCATGGCGCCAGGACGCCGATAGCGGGATACGTTCCGGGACACCGGATCCACGGCGTGCCGGCCATCAGGTTTGTCTGTGATGGGCCCCTGCATTCAAGGGAACCAAGACCCACGAACCTCGACGACCAATCCAGGGATCGAAGGGGGGTCCGTTGCCGCACATCATTTGCGTCATTTATGCAACTATAAACCCAATCTATTGTTCGGAACCTTCGACCAACAGCTATAGTTTCCCGAAACTGGTCGAACGCACTCGGCTCGGCCTCGGTATGGCTCCACGCCTGCCTGATGAGGCGCACGTTTCGTTACGGCAGTTGTCACCTCATCTGCCGCGCCCACCGAAGGCGTCGCTGACAGCGGGTTCAACGTGCTCGCGTGGGAGGGTCATGCAGTCCCGAACGCCATCGTACCTGATCGAGACGGAGACGGCATGCAGGATCTCCGCGACCTGCGTCGGCGGGAACACCGTTTCAGGTCACAGGAGATGCGGTTCGGGTCACCTTGAGGAGGCGAATTCCGGGATGTGATGGAAACCATGGTGCATCGCTCATTCGAGTATCTGAGGCCGGAGACTGTCGAGCAGGCAATCGAGATGAAGGCCGCCCATGGAGCCCGCGCCCGATACTGGGCAGGCGGAACCGACATGATGCTCCTGTGGAATCGCCGGGAGGTCGCGTTCGATTACTGCATCGATCTCACCTACGTACCGGCGCTGAAGTACATCGAGTGTTCCAGGGGCACGTTGAGGATCGGCGCCATGGCGAGTCTCGACGACCTCGATCTGAAGTCGGATCTGGGCCCTCTGGCGGGCACCCTGGGTCATACGGCCCGTCTCATGTGCACGAAACAGACCCGCACGATCGCCACGGTCGGAGGCAACATGTGCCATGCATCGCCGTCGGCCGACCTGACGCCGCCGCTCGTCGCCATGGGCGCCCGTTGCAGGCTCCAGGGCCCCGACGGCGAGCGCACCATGCTGCTGGAGGATTTCCATCTCGGTGTCAACGAGACGGCGCTCACGGACGCCGAGATCCTGACGGAGATCCATGTTCCGGATGCCGACGGCAAGGTGGCGGCACGCTATGACCGGGTGGCGCGGACCGTGGTCGACATCGCCCTCGTCAGTTCGGCGGTTTTCCTCAAGGCGAATGACGACAACCGGATCGAGAGAGCCGGGGTGGCGCTGGGTGCGGTGGCGCCGTCGGTCATACGCGTCACCGGGGCGGAAGAAGCGTTGGTGGGGTGCGATGTGAGCGAGGTGAACGACGGCGTGACGGCAGCTGCCGGAGAGGAGGCCGCCAGCGCGGCCAGGGCCATCTCGGATATCCGCGCCAGCAAGGAATACCGCAAGGACATGGTCGCGACGCTGACTGCGAGGGCCATTCGTCAGTGCGTCAACAGTCTCGAGGGATCTGCGTGATGATCAGATTGAACGTCAACGGCCAGTCCTTCGATGTCGACTGCAAGGCCCACGAGACGCTTTCGGACGTGCTGCGCAATCAGCTCGGTCTCATCGGGGTGAAGGTCTCCTGTGCGGAAGGCGAGTGCGGATCCTGCACGATCCTGGTGGACGGCATCCCGGCCACGGCATGCCTGATGCTGGCGATGCAGGGCGAGCGGCACGAGATCACCACCATCGAAGGCATCGGGACCTACGACGAACTGCACCCCATCCAGGAAGCCTTCGTCGAGGAGCAGGGGTTTCAGTGCGGGTTCTGCACACCAGGGTTCATCATGACGGCCAAGGCCTTTCTCGACGAGAACCCGGATCCCACCGAGGAAGAGGCCTCGATGGCCATGAGCGGCAACATCTGCCGCTGCGGGGCCCATCCCTACATCGTCAAGTCTGTTCTGAACGCCGCCACAAGAATGCGGGAACGACAGGGGTCGAAGCGAACAACGGGTTCGCGCGGACCTGTGGCCGCATGAAACCAACCCACTCGAACGGGAGTCGGTGACATGAACGTTCATCACAAGCCCAGGAAGTTCAAGATCGTTGGTCAGGGCATTCCGGTCATTGATGCCCGTGAGAAGGTCACCGGCTCGCTCGAGTACGGGGTCGACTTCGTTCTTCCCCGGATGGTTCACGGCAAGATCAAGCGCAGTACCGTGCCCCATGCGCGGATCAAGCGCATTGACGCCACCAGGGCCATGGCGTTGCCCGGTGTCCTCGGCGTGGTGACTCACGAGGACGCTCCCGGCCTCAACTGGATGGGAGTCTGGGACAACTACCGGGGGCAGATCCTGGACGGCATCTCGCGATTCGTCGGGGACGAGGTCGCCGCGGTTGCCGCGACGTCGGTGGAGATTGCCGACGCCGCCCTTGATCTGATCGACGTCGAATACGAGGCCCTTCCGGCGGTTCTCGACGTGGAAAAGGCACTTCTCGACGACGCGCCACAGGTTCGCGAAGAGGGCAACGTGCGGGACGAGTATCGCGTTGTCTGGGGCGACCTCGCGGAAGGCGAGAGGGAGGCCGATTACGTCATCGATCAGGAGATGCGCTACAAGGCGCAGAACTATGCAGGCATCGGGCGCAACGCCTGCGTCTGCGACTGGGACGGGGACCAGGTGACCATGTGGACCTCGTCGCAGACTCCGTCGGAACTGCAGACGGGCATTCATCAGGCCTTCGGGATTCCGATGAGCAACGTGAGGGTCGTGGCCCTTCCCTCGGGCTGCTCGTTCGGACTGTGGTGGAGCAACAACTTCATGATGGTGACGGCCCTTCTTGCGAAGAAGGTGCGCAAGCCGGTGAAGATCGAGTTGACGAGCCAGGAGTGCATGGCCGCCGTGAAGCGCCGCCACATCGAGATCACGCGCGGGCGCATGGGGGTGATGAAGGACGGCACGCTGACCATGGCGGACTTCTCCCACCTGATGGACAACGGCGCCTACGGCTTCAAGACGGACGTCTACTTCTTCTGCTGCGACCTCTGGGGAGGAGCGCGGAACGGCGACTACCGCGTGCGCGGTGTCAACACGAACCTTGTGACCTCGGGCTGCATGCGAGCCGTCGGTGACATCACGATGGGCCTGGCGGTCGAACGCCTTGCCGACAAGTGCGCGCAGACAGTCGACATGGATCCCCTCGAGTTCCGCATCAAGAACCAGATCAAGGCCGGCCAGCAGCTGCGGATGCAGGAACCGCGGCAACACATCAAGGGCAATCTCACGGACTACATCGACGGCCTGACCGAGGAGCAGACAGGCAGTTGGCCGAAGATGTTCCATCTCTCCAGCGGTTCGACCCACGAACTCCTGCTCCAGGGCGCGGAGAAGTTCCGCTGGCGCGAGCGCTGGAAGGGCTGGGGCGTCCCGACCCGGGTGGAGGGCTCGAAGCGCTGGGGTGTCGGTGTCGGCACCGGCGCCCACTGCTGCGGCGTCGAGTTCGGCGGCAACACCTCATCGGTGGTGCGCGTGAACCATGACGGCAGCGTCAACGTCTTCAGTGCCGCCGGGCGCCAGGGCCAGGGCAGCGAGACGACACTTGTCCAGGTGGCCGCCGAGGAGATGGGCGTTCCCGTGGAGAAGGTCAGCATCGTCACCGGGGACACGTATGTCGTGCCGTGGGCTTCGGGATCATCGGCCAGCACCACCATGTTCCGGACCGGATGGGCCACCAGGGAGGCATGCCGGGACGCCAAGACCCAGCTTCTGAAGATTGCCGCCAGGGAGTTCTTCGATGGCATCGACCACGAGAAGCTCGACATCGATGACGGCATCATCCACGTGGCGGACGATCCGGCTGACAACCGTCGGGTGAGCATTGACGAGATGATGAACGTGCTCTGCTCGGATTCCCTGTCGCAGACCTCCGTGATCACCGGCCGGCCCAACGGCGTCATGCCGCCGACCATCGCCTTTGCGCGGCAGTGGGCTGCCCAGTTTGCCGAGGTCGAGGTCGATGTCGGGACCGGCGAAATCCGAATCACGGACTATCTCGCCGGCCAGGACAGCGGCACCGTCATGAATCCGAAGGTGCTGAAGAACCAGGTGATCGGCGGGGCTATCTGCGGTGCCGGTTTCGTCCTCTACGAGGGCATGGAGTTCGACCCCGCCGACGGCCGGGTCCTGAACGACAGCCTGCTCGACTACAAGCTCCTGCGCACCGGGGACTTTCCGTCCGATGCCGAGGTCTTCTTCGTTGAGTCCCAGGATCCGGTCGGACCGTTCGGCGCGCGCGGCGCAGGTGAATCGCCGGCGGCCGCTGCCGGACCGGCGATCTGCCAGGCCGTGCACAACGCCATCGGCGTCTGGGTGGATGTCCCCATGACCCCCGAAGCCGTCATGCGGGCGATCAAGGAAAACGCTGAACCCATGGCCCTGGCATCCTGATCGCATCGTGGCGGGCGGGCACGGTCTGCCGGACGTGTTGCCCGCCTGCAGGCGTGTAACCGGATCATGCCTGCGGCCATCTGCGGCAGTGAGGCCGGGAATTGACGGGCGTCGTTCCTTCAACTCCGGAAGCTGGGCAAGACCTGAGCCATTTCCAATCTGAACCCGGACACTCGTCAAGGCGATTTCCCGGTTCCTCTGGCCGCGGCACGTCGACCACACGTCGCTGTTTCGCCGGGTTCGGGGACCCTGACAGCGGGCTGGCGGTTCGATAGATTGATGGTGCGGGTGACGATCCGGAGGCAGGCGCCGTCACCGACAGCCGCACCAGGCGAGTCATGTGCGGGGGGCCCGGGACGTTGCGTTGGCCTGGGTAATGGTCAAGTGTTCGGGCTGACTGCAGGGGGTGGAGCGATGAAGGTTCGCGCGACCATCGTTGACAAGTTGACGCGAGCGCTCGAGCCGGACGAGCTCGAGGTCATCGACGAATCACACCTTCATGCCGGCCATGCCGGGGCGCGCGAGGAAGGCGAAAGCCATTTTCGCGTACGCATCGTCTCGCCGGCGTTCAACGGCCTCGGCCGCGTCGCCCGACAGAGGCTGGTCTACCGCGCGCTGGCAGAGGAGATGGCGAGCGACATTCACGCGCTGGCAATCGATGCGCGCGCTCCCGGCGAAACCCGTTGAGCCAGGCGGCCGGGAACACATGACGAAAGCCCCAGGCGAACGAGTGCCGTGTGCACCATCGCCTGGTTGCTTGTCACCACCGCCCGATGGGTGCGTTGTTCGAGTTCGTCGATGATCTCGACGGCACGCATGTCGGTGCAGGAAAGGACAATGGCATCGGCATCGGCGTGGCTGGCCCGCAGGCCCAGTTCGAGAACGTCGGCCGGTGCGAGATCGCCCTGACCGTAGCTCCCGAGGTCCCGGCCGACATCGGCGGTGTTGACGACCTCGAAACCGGCGTCACTTAGGAATGCCGCGCCTTCGAGATTGAGCGCCCTCGTGTAGGGCGAGGCGAAGGCGACGCGGCGGGCACCGAGTTCCTCGAGAGCGCTGACCAGCGCACCCGCAGCCGTCACGGCGGGAACGCCTGCCTGGGCCTCGATGGCAAGGCGGAAGTCGTGGTCCATGGCAGGCCCCGAGGCGAGCGTCGCCGAGGTGCAGCCGTAGAGAAGGATATCGGGCCGCGCCGCCATGATGAGGTCGAGGACGTCACTCAGTCCGGCGCGGGCAAAACGGCGCATTTCGTCGGAATCGGGGATGCGGTCAAGGTCGTAGCCACCGGCGCGCGCCACGTGAAAGGAGACGCCAGGCGGGCGCAGCAGAGCGAGGTCGGCCTCGAGATTGGTGTTCGAAAAGGGTGTGATGACGCCTATGCGCGCCAGCCCCCGTGTCGGGGAGGCCTTCATGAACCCTTGCCCGTGTACCAGTCAGGGAACTCCCTTTCGACCACCGGTCCGTCGGCGGCCCAGGCATGACAGCCGTCAATCACCCAGGGTTTTTTCGTGTTGTCGACGGGTTTTCCGGAACGGCGACGGCCATACATCGCCTGCATGGCGACGGTCCCGAGCCGGCCCAGCATTTCGGCGATGTGTGTACACCCCCGGGTGCCACCGAAGAGATGGCGCACCTGGCGATTCCAGCCAGGTCCGATCCTGACACCCACAAGCCCGGCGTAGTCGGGCTCAATGGCCGGGCAGATGGCAAAGGGTGTTTTCTCCATCCTGACGGCAACGTCCCGGATTTCGAACGCGTGATCGACGGTGAGGCGCAGCCACATGCCGTGGATCGGGTCTCCGGCCTCGATCGTGCCGCGGTCCCTGTTGGGTATCGGATAGGTCTTGGTATCGCTCAGGCTGGCTTCGAGATCCCACAATCCGTCATCGCGTTCGTAGGCCTCACAGAAAATCTGGCGTCTGTGAATGAGCGTCCGGGTATCAGGTTCCGGTGATGACATGCCTCGGTCCGCGTCCATTGTGCGTTGCAACATTGACGGTGCCCGACCCGTATTGCAAGAGACTCACGGGCCCGTCCCTGCCACCCACCAGGCCAACGGGATGATGGCCGGCAACAGGCAGAGAACCGCGACGGTCGACACCACGACATAGCTTGCCACCTCGTCCGGCGAACGGTTGTAGCGCACCGACGCAAGGTAGTTGAAGACCGCTCCGGGCATCACGCAGCAGATCACCACAACCCCGCGCGCCGTTCCGTCAAGGTCGAGGACGGCGATGAGAGCCCACGCCACGCCCAGTCCCGCGACGACCCGCAGGATCGCCAGCACCAGGGGTCGGGCGACGGTGGACACCCTGAATCGGGCGAGAGACGTGCCAAGCAGAATCAGCATCATCGGAATGGTCAGTCCGCCGACGAGATCGGTGGTGTTGGTGAGCCAGGTTGGCGGTGTGGTTCCGGAAAGGGTGAAGGCCAGCGCCACGGCAATGGCGTAGACATGGGGCGTCTTCGCGATCATGCCAAGCGACGCCCGTCCGGACATCAGCCAGAAGTGAACGGTGAAGAAGAGCACCGATTGTGTGGCAAACATGATGAGGCCGAGTTCGAGGCCGGCATCGCCGAAGGCAAAGAGGTTGAGCGGCAGGCCGAGATTGCCAAGATTGCCGAACACCAAAGGCGGCAGGAAGACACCCGCGGGCAGGGCCGTCAGCCTGATCAGCAGTCGGCCTGAAGCCAGGAACGCGCCGATCATGAGCAGGGCAGCGAGAACCATGATCCCGAGCTCCACGGCCGGCACCACGAGCGTCGAGAGCGTCGAAAACACGAGGCACGGAGTGCCGACGTTGAGGATGACCGGTGTCAAGCGGTCGGGTTCAACCGGCCTGCCCCAGCGAGCCCAGGCCACTCCGACAAGGATCGTTGCCAGGACCGGAACGAGGACCGGTACCAGAGCATCGACAAGGGCCAAGAGTCCGCTCCGGTCAGTCTTCGCCCGTCTCTCCGGTGGGAGGTGTCACGCGCAACTGGACAATCTGGTTGCGCTGGCGCTCAAGCACCTCGAAGCGAAAGTTGTGGAACTCGAAGACCTGTCCGGAATCCGGGATTTGCTGGGCCTCCTGAATCACCAGGCCGGCGATGGTGATGGCGCCGTCTTCCGGGAGATTCCAGTCGAACTCCCGGTTGAGGTCGCGGATGGTGGCGGCGCCGTTCAGTATCAGGGTTCCGTCCTCGCCGATCTTTGCATCGACCTCCGGGACATCGTGCTCATCCTCGATGTCGCCGACGATCTCCTCGAGGATGTCCTCGAGTGTGACGACCCCCATGATGCCGCCGTACTGGTCAACGACGACCGCGAAGTGGAGCTGACGCTCACGGAACACGGCCAGCTGTTCGCTCAGCGACGTGGTGTCCGGCGCGAACCACGGTTCGGTGGCAACCTCCGTAATGTCGAACACGCCCTTGTCGCGGTGGCGATAGAGTGCACGCGCGAGACTCTTGGCGTGCAGGATGCCGACGATGTTGTCGGGATCGTCGCGCCACAGGGGGATGCGTGTATGGGAGCTCGCCAACGCCGCCTCGATGATGTTCTCCAGAGGCTCGTCGGCATTGATGGTCTCCATGGAACGACGGTGGGTCATGACTTCGCCGATAACGACGTCCGAGAGATCGAGGACACCGTCGAGCATGGCATGCTGGTCCTTCACCAGCCCGCCTTCGTGCCGGTAGAGATCGAGGATGCTCCGCAGTTCCTCGTCCGAGGGAATCGTCTCGTCACGGGAATCCCGGGCACCGGCAAGGCGGAACATGATCTGGACCACTCCCTGGAGTGCCCAGGTGAGTGGCTGGGCCAGCCACACGACGCCTCTCATGAAGGGGGCGACGGTGAGGGCGACAAACTCGGCGTTCCTGATGGCGTAGGTCTTGGGCATGATCTCGGCAAAGATCACCACCACGACGGTCATGGCGGCGATGGCATAGGCGACTCCGGCCTCGCCCACCAGTGCCGTGAAGACGTAGGTGGCCATCGATGCCACGGCGATGTTGAAGAGATTGTTCCCGATCAGAATGGCGCTGATAAGGTGTTCGCGGTCCTCCATCAGTGCGGTCGCGCGCGCCGCCCTGCGGTCCCCGGCAAGCCCGAGGCTGTGAATCCTGGACCGATTGGCTGCGGTCAGCGCCGTTTCGGAGCCCGAAAAGACCGCCGAAAAGACGAGAAGAACCACAATCAGGACGAAGTAGACTTCCAGGAGATCAGTCATCGTGTGCCATCCGCAAGGTACGCCTTGAGTGTGTCCGGTTCTGTCTTGCGGCGTACCTGATCCGCAAGACGGTGGGTTGTCCGCCGGTCGATGACCGGCAACGATGGATTGTCATCAACGGTAGGGAGCATCGTCTTGTCCGTTCTCAGCAACCCCGAAGACTGGTGGATGTCCCCCGTCGACTATGCCAGGCGGCTCAGCGGACTGACCGTCAACCTTCTTTCGCGTGATGTCGAGGCCGTGGTGCCGTTCCACACCCGTGTGCTGGGAGCGACGGCGGAGTATGTCTGCGTGGACTTTGCGTCCTTTGCCTTTGGCGGGACCACGTGGATGGTGCATGCTGATCACACCTATGACGGTCACCCGCTGCATGCCAGCCTTGGTGCCGGTCGCCTGCGGGGAGTCGGTGCCGAACTGCGTCTCCACGGACGCGATCCGGATGCGGCCTGTCAGGCGGCCGGAGAACTTGGCGCCACCATCATCGAACCGGCGGCCACCAAGCCCCACGGTACGCGAGAAGCCTTCATCCTGGATCCCGATGGCTACCTTTGGGTGCCGGACGTTCTTGCCTGAGTGAACGATCTCACGGGGCGCAAGGTCGTGCACGATCACGTCGTTTGAACCAGTGTCGATGTCAGGAACTCCTCGACCCTGTCAAGGGCGACTTCGCGGGTTATGAAGGCATCGCCGATGCCCCGCACGAGCACGAATGCAACCCTGCCCCCGGCTACTTTCTTGTCCTGAGCCATGTGACGGACGAGCTCCCCGGCATCGAGTGTTCCGATCCCGAGGGGTGCAGGGTGGACGGGCAGTCCGGTCCGGACGAGGTGTTGGCGCACTCGGGCGGCATCGCTGCCCGGGCACAATCCGAGGCCGACGGAAAGATCGAACGCCATGGTCATGCCGATGGCAACCGCCTCGCCGTGGAGCAGGCGACCGTCGTAACAGCAGGCTGTTTCCAGGGCATGGGCGAATGTGTGCCCAAGATTGAGGAGGGCTCTCTCCGAGCCCTCCCTTTCGTCCCGGGCGACAATTGCCGCCTTGGCGGCACAGCTCTTCTCGACGGCGTGCTGCAGGTGGAAGGTGCTGCCGGAGAGCACTGACTCGCCATGATCCTCCAGCCATTCGAAGAAGGACCGGTTGCCAAGAAGACCGTATTTCACCACTTCGGCATAGCCGGCGCGGCGTTCACGTGGCGGCAGTGTTGCCAGCACTCCCGTGTCGGCGAGAACCAGGCGAGGCTGGTGGAACGTCCCGACGAGATTCTTGCCGTGATGCGTGTCGATGCCGGTCTTCCCGCCAACGGAACTGTCCACCTGGGCGAGCAGGGTGGTGGGGACCTGGACGAGAGAGACGCCGCGGCGCAACAGACTCGCCGACAGCCCGGCCAGATCGCCGATGACTCCACCGCCAAGCGCCACCACGCCGTCGCCCCGCTCGATTCCCGCATCGAGGAGATCGTCAAGCAGGTCCTCGAGATGACGAAATGACTTGGTCTTCTCCCCCGGTGGCAGGATCACGCTGTGGCAGCGTATACCGGCCCGCACGAGGGACTCCTCCAGGGTTGCGAGATGGAGACCGGCGACGGTTTCATCGGTGACCACCGCAACGCTGTCCGGACCGCAGGCGGTGTCGATGCGCTGTCCCGCTTCCTCAAGAAGGCCAGGTCCGATGACGATGTCATACGCCCGCTCGCCGAGCGGAACACGGATCACTGCAGGATCTGTCATCGTGCCTGGTGCCTCTTCATGGCCTGGATGATGTTGCCGGCCACCACATCCTCGTCTTCAACATCACTATCGACGACCATCGTGG
>JAJEBJ010000169.1 GCA_022822575.1 Alphaproteobacteria bacterium
GAAGTTCGAGTCTTCTCGACCGCACCATTTCAGCACACGCGCCCGGAATGAGCTCAGGGGACGTGTGCCATGACTGACACCTCATCACAGGCAGTCCAGGATCTCTACGGTCTGAATCCCGATCTCCTTCGGGCGATTATCGATGCCGTCGATGCGGAGGATCTGGTGCGTCTCGAGGCGCTCGTGGTGCCCCTGCATGCCGCCGACAAGGCTGATCTCCTCGAGCAGATGGGCGGCGCGCAGCGCCGGGTGGTCATCGAGGCCCTCGGTCCGGACATCGACGCCGAGATCCTCCCCGATCTCGATGACGCCGTTCTCGACGACATACGCAAGCAACTCGGCCTCGAGACGTTTGCCCGGCTGGTGGGAAAGCTCGATTCCGATGATGCCGTCGATGTCATTGCCGATCTTGATGGCGCGGTCCGCCGGGAAGTGCTGGAAGCGGTGCCGGCGCCGGAACGCCGGGCGGTGGAGCAGGGACTCACCTTTCCTGAGGACAGTGCCGGGCGCCTCATGCGCCATGATGTCGTGGCCCTGCCGGCATTCTGGAGCGTCGGTCAGACCATCGACCATCTGAGGTCCGCAGGCGATCTTCCCGATGAGTTTTATGCGGTCTTTGTCGTCGACCCCGGTCACCGGCCACTCGGCGTCATCGCGCTGGCAACTTTGATCCGCAGCGGCCGTCAGGTCGGACTGACATCGCTCGTCGAGAGCGAGCCCCTGACCGTGAAGGCCGATACCGACCAGGAAGAAGTCTCCTGGCTTTTCCAGCAGTACGGGCTCTCCGAGGTGGCTGTCGTCGACGGCAATGACAGGCTGCTGGGAACCATCACCTTCGATGACATGGTGGACGTGCTGAGTGAGGAATCGGAGGAGGATGTGCTTCGCCTTGGCGGTGTGGCAGGCACCGACCTCAATCAGGGGGTGATCGACACCACGCGCAAGCGCTTCTGGTGGCTTTTCATCAATCTCGGGACCGCAGTGCTGGCCTCCGTGGTCATCAGCATCTTCGAAGGCACCATCAAGGAGATCGTTGCCCTTGCGATCCTCATGCCCATTGTCGCCTCGATGGGGGGCAATGCCGGCACCCAGACGATGACGGTGGCGGTCCGGGCGCTGGCGACGAGGGATCTCACCCGGGCCAACGGACTGAGGGTAATCGGCAAGGAGATACTCGTCGGGTCCCTGAACGGCGTGCTCTTCGCCGTGATCACCGGGCTGGTCGCCTGGGTGTGGTTTCAGAGTCCCCTGCTTGGCGCCGTCATCGCCATGGCCATGGTGGCGAACCTTGCTGTTGCCGGATTCATCGGCGCCGCCACGCCTCTGGTGCTCGAAAGATTCGGTATCGACCCCGCGATTGCCGCGAGTGTCTTCCTCACAACGGTGACGGATGTTGTGGGCTTCTTCGTCTTCCTCGCCCTTGGGGCCCTGCTGCTGCTTTGATGTGCCGGGAAGGGTTCAGGTGTCCTGGAGGATTCGGGCAAAGAGATCACGGTCAATGTTGCCGCCCGAAAGGACGAGGACGACCTTGCGACCTGCCATGCGGTCGCGCTCTGCCAGGAGGGCCGCCAGGGGGGCAGCGCCGGCGCCTTCCGCCACGTTGTGGGTGTCGGTGAAGTAGTGCCGCATGGCGGCCCGGATGTCGTCCTCGCTCGTGGCGACTATTCGCTCGGCGCCGGCGTTGATCTCGTCCACCGCGTCGTCGTGGGGAACACGTACCGCCATGCCGTCGGCGATGGTGTCGCAGTGGTTGGTGGTGACGGGCGTGCCGGTGGCAAAGGAACGGGCGTAGCAGGGAGCGTTTTCTGCCACGACGCCGACCACCGCGGCGCCAGACGCCATCGCATCGCGCGCCCTCAGGGTACCGCACAGGCCCGAGCCCAGACCGATCGGCACATAGACCGTGTCGATATCGTCATGCTTGCGGAAGATCTCGAGACCGTAGCTTGCGACCCCGCAGACAAGGTCATCGTGAAACGATGCCAGCATGTGAAGGCCGTGACTTTCAGCGAGATACCGGGCGTGAATCAGGGCCTCCTGAAAATCGTGGCCATGTTCGATCAATTCCGCACCAAGTGCGCGCATCGCTTTGTTTTTCTCGACGGAATTGCCGTGCGGCACGACGATGGTTGCCGGGATTCCGGAGAGCCCTGCCGCCAGGGCGACACTCTGGCCGTGATTGCCCCGGGTGGCCGCGATGACACCTGGAACATCGGGTTTGCGCGCCTTGAGCCTCTCCATGTAGACGAGTCCGCCGCGGATCTTGAAGGCGCCGATCCGAGTGTGATTTTCATGCTTGACCCAGACTTCGGAGCCGCTGCGCTGGCTGAGTAGCGGCCAGTGGTGAAGGGGGGTTTCGGGAACGTGGCGGCGCACGAGCCGTTCGGCGGACTGCAGTGTCTCGAGAGAGGTCATGGCTAGCTTTCCGCCATGATGGCATCCAGGGCCATGGTGAGGCGGTCCACTTCGTCTGCCGTGTTGTAGTGGACGAGGGAGCATCGAACGACACCGTCCGCCGAGTCGATTCCCGTCGCTTCCAACACTCTGGGTGCATAAAAGTCACCGGCTCCCGCCACGATGCCGCGGGACTCCAGCAGCGCAGGAACCCGCTGGCTGGCCATGCCGTCGATGGTGAAACTGAATGTGGGCGCCCGGCCGGCGTTGCCAGCTCGCCGGCGGCCCACGAGACGGATGCGGGAATGATCCGCGGCCCACGAAAGAAACCGGTCGCAGAGGGCTGATTCGTGATCCCGGATCAGGTCGAAGACCTGGCGATAGCGGGTGACCGCATCGCTGGACGGTTCATTGAAGTGGTGCCCGGCCAGGGCATCGAGATAGGCGCCGACGCCGGCCGTCCCCGCCGTCAGTTCGTGATTGGGCGCCCCGGGATTGAGCTTGAGCGGGATGTCGTCCTCCGCGTGGAAGTGGAAGTACTGTCCAGGCAGCGAAAGAAGATGCTCCCGCTTTCCATACATGACACCAAGATGTGGTCCGAAGGTCTTGTAAAGACTGAAGAGATAGTAATCGACATCAAGCTCGCGGACATCGATCGACACATGCGGCGCCATCGCGACTCCATCGATGCAGACCTGGGCTCCGGCCGCATGCACCAGTGCAGTGATCTCGCGCACCGGGTTAGGACCGCCGGTGATGTTGGAGCAGTGGGAAAAGCAGACCAGCCTCGTTCTTTCGTTGAGCAGCGGCTCCAGGGTGCCGCTTTCGAGTTCCGCCGTCTCCGGGTTGACCTGCCACTCCCTGATGCGCAGGCCATGTTCGCGAAGACGTCTCCAATGATTGTTGTTGGCTTCGTGATCGAGGTTGGTGACGACGATCTCGTCGTTCTCACGAAACCCGGAGCGCATCGCGATCGCCAGGGTCTGCACGTTGCGCGTGGTCGAGGGGCCGATGATCACCTCGTCAGGTGCGGCATTCAGCATGGCCGCTGCGGTCGCCTGACCGGCAGACATGCGTTGCCGCGCGTCCCGCGCAATCGCAGCGTTGTCTCCTGGCTGTACCTGGCACTCGCTCATGTAGGCGCTGACAGCCTCGATCACCGTGTGCGGAACAAGGCTGCCTCCCGCATTCTCCATGAAGGCCCAGGAGTCGTTGAGCGCCGGAAAGAAGGAACGGACATAATCGGAATCGAGCGGGGGAGGGGCCACGTCAGGACAATCCTCGAATCGGGGCGGCCATGTCGCCATAGCAGCCACGCGACATCAAGGTCTTTGCCGACAAGAGCAGTCCTACGGACGGAATTCCGCCAGGTACTGTGTGGGCATGAGCGAAACGTGTGCCTCGAGCGGCGGGGCGAGTTCGAAGGCC
>JAJEBJ010000453.1 GCA_022822575.1 Alphaproteobacteria bacterium
TCACGATATACCGAAGAATGCTGGAGAAAAGTACATGATATCTCCTAAGGCACGCAAGCGGATTCAGGTCTTTTTGATCCATGTCCTTTTGGCAATCTGGCTCGTCATTTCGGTTCTGCCTCCGATCATGCTGCTCGCGGCGTCACTGAATGCATCGGCGCTGTTCAGGTCGCCGTGGGACCTGCTTCTTCTGCGGGACTTTTCGATAGAGAACTACACAACCGCGTTTGTGGCCGGCGATTTCTGGTTCTTTTTTGCGAACTCGTTAATAATCTCAACTGCATCAGTTATCATCGTCCTGGTCACCTGCGTGCCAATGGCTTACGGCTTGTCCACCATTTCGGATCGGGCCCGCAACGCCATCTCGTTCGGCATACTGGCCATGCGCTTCATTCCCTACGTTGTTCTTGCCCTGCCGCTCTTTCTGCTTTTTGTCAATCTCGGCCTTGCTGGATCGCGAGTGGGCCTTCTGCTTGCGCACCTCGCCATCCACATACCATTTGCAACATGGATGCTTGTCGGGTTCTTTGACGCCGTCCCACGAGAGCTTGAGGAATCCGGCATCATCGATGGGTGCAACGCATGGAACCTCTTTTGGGATATTGCCGTCCCTGTCGTGCGCTCCGGCATTGTTGCGCTTGCCATCTTGGTCTTTATCATGTCTTGGAATGAGTATCTGTTCGCTCTGTTTTTGGCCGGTAGCAACGCGCAACCTCTCACGGTTGGCATCACGCGGTTTCTGGGCGGGATCGAGTCCGGGGCCCAGTACGGAGTGATCGCTGCCTATTCTGTTCTGGTAATCTTGCCTGTAATCGTCTTTTCCCTGGTTGCCAATCGCTACATAGTGAGCGGCATGACAGCTGGGGCGGTTAAGGGGTGATCGCATGGTTGAGATCTTTGTCGATACCGGCCTGGCACTGGTGCAGCTCCATCATGGTGTTGATCGGCAATGAGACTTCAGTCTAGCTAGCGCGCATCCACCATCCGGAACGCCCGTCTGACCGATGTTGACGGTTCGTTGCGCCGCTCCCGCCAAATGCTGAACTCGCCTGAATCGTCTCGCGATCCGGGTTGCGCCTCTCATGGCGTTGACGGTTCAGAACGTTGATCTCGTTCTCGACTTGTTCAACCAACCCCTGTGCCTCAGGGTGTGGTGTACCCCGACGCAGTCGGCAAGGCACGAAACCTCTTCCGGCTCGTATGTCTCGTGGAGCGTCGAGAGGTATTAGGTGATACGACCCCGGACGTCCTTACGGCGATCCGGTTGATTGACGTGTACATGCTCTTCCTGCCGCCGCACAGACCGGACGTGAATCTGTTCGAGCAGTCGTTCGCCAAGATCAAGCGTCTGCTTCGGAACACCGCCAGCTTGTCACGGGAGGCTCTCTGGCGCGTCGTCGGCGAATTTCTCCACGCCATCGAACAGCAGAAATGCGCGAACAGCCTCAGGAATGCCGGACACGCTCAAGAACTGGTTCAAGATTCGAAAGGCGCGTTACATCAACGAATGTAGTGCATGTCATTCAAAATGAGCAGGGCACATGGAAGACCGAAGCCGCTGAGAAGAACGCCCAAACCGTGACAGCAAGCTTTGCCGAGCTGCGCCCTACGAGAGAACGAGGTCCGCCGGAAGTCGCGCGGCAGCCACGCGCTTGGCGTTGGGAATGTCATTGCCGAGCGCCCACGCTCGTGCGTCATCCAAGGTCAGGCCGAGATCCAGCCAGCGATGAACCAGACGTTCCTCGAGAACACCGTGCGACTCGTCAAGATACACGGAAAGGTCCCAGTGATGCGGCAGGTCGCGCCAGCCTGGCTCATCGAGAAGAAGATAGTTGCCTTCGACAATGACCCAGCGATGTCCCGCCCGAACGAATATGCTTGAACCAACCACCTTGTCCTGGACCCGGTCAAAATCGGGTATCGCGACCTCGTCGTCGCGGACCAGTTGCTCAAGCAGACTTGAGAGGCCCTCAAGATCGAAGGTTTCCGGTGCGCCCTTCCGGTTCCTCAGGCCGCGCGCCTCTAAGGTGTCGTTGTCGAAATGAAACCCGTCCATGGGAACAAGCGCCGCCGTCGGTCCCAGCTCCTGCACCAAGGCGTCAGCCAAAGTGGACTTCCCCGCGCCAGGAGGCCCGGCAATGGCGATGAGGCGACGCCTGCCCTCGGGCAACGCGCGCATTCGTTCGGCAACAGCCTGAATCCGAGCCTTGAGGGCAGTCGTCACGCGGCTTCGGCTCCCGGCGGTTCCTTGGCGCCCGTCATGAATGCCACGGCGTCGGACATCGAGTGCTCTTTCGGATCAATCACGCAGAGCCGCCGGCCAAGCCGGTGAACGTGAATCCGGTCCGAGACCTCGAACACATGAGGCATGTTGTGGCTGATCAGGATGATCGGAATGCCGCGCGACCGGACATCGTTGATCAGGTCAAGCACCCTTCGGCTTTCCTTCACGCCAAGCGCCGCCGTCGGTTCATCGAGAATGATCACTTTCGAGCCGAACGCCGCCGCACGCGCAACCGCGACGCCTTGTCGCTGACCACCAGACAACGTCTCGACAGCCTGCTTGATGTTCTGGATTGTCATCAGCCCGAGTTCGCTCAGTTTTTCGCGGGCGAACTTCTCCATCGCCGGACGATCGAGCATGTGCAAAATCGTGCCCAAGACTCCAGGCCGACGCAACTCGCGGCCCATGAACATGTTGTCCGCGATCGAGAGGGCGGGCGACATGGCCAGAGTCTGGTACACGGTTTCAATGCCGTGCTGACGCGCATGGATGGGCGACGCGAAGTGAACCTGCCGCCCCTCGAGATAGACTTCGCCCTCGTCCGGCATCACGGCGCCCGACACGGCCTTGATGAGCGTGGACTTGCCGGCGCCGTTGTCGCCGATCACACCCAGAACCTCGCCGGGATAGAGCTCGAAGTCGCAATGATCGAGCGCAGTGACCTTGCCGTACTTCTTGACCAGGCTTTTTGCGCTCAGAATCGGTTCACGCCCGTCCGTCATATCGACACCTTTCTGATCCACTGGTCGACCGCAACGGCGCCAATGATAAGCACTCCGATCAGGAGAAACGTCCATTGCGGATCGGCGCCGGCCATGCGCAAGCCGAGCTCGAACACGCCGACGATGAGCGCTCCGAAAAGGGCGCCTAATATTGAGCCACGGCCTCCGAACAGCGAGATGCCTCCGATGACCACGGCAGTGATCGCCTGGATGTTGCCAATGACTCCGGTGGTGGCCGACGGCGAGACCGAGCCAAATCGCCCGATCATGACCCAGCCGGCGAACGCGCAGATTAGGCCAGCCAGCATGTAGACCGAAATGAGCGTGCGATGCGTGTTCACGCCAGCGAGCTCCGCCGCCTCCGGGTCATCGCCGACGGCGTAGACATGCCGTCCCCAGGGGGTGGACCTGAGCGCATAGGCCAACGCGAAGGCGATGATCAGCATGGAAATCACGCCGAGCGTGAACGTCGCCCCGTACAATGTGTACTTGGTGCCGAGAAGCTGGAGAAGCGGCGCCTGTGCCTCGATGTCCTGGCTGCGGATCGTCTCGTTTGCCGAATACAGGTAGTTCGCCGCAAGCACGATCTGCCACATTCCCAACGTGACGATGAAGGGCGGCAGCTTGATCCGGCTGACAAGCCAGCCAGAGACGGCGCCGATCGCAGTGCCGAACGCGAGGCCGATGGCGACCGACACCGCCGGCGGAATCCCGTAGCGGAACGTGAACTGCCCCATGATGACCGAGCAAAGCACCGCGATGGCGCCGACGCTGAGGTCGATGCCCGCCGTCAGGATGATCAGCGTCTGAGCGGCGGCCAGCACGCCCACGATCTGGACCTGCTGCAGGATAAGCGTCAACGTGAAGGCCTTGAAGAACCTGAACGATTCGTTCGAAACCTCTTCCGGCGAGGCAATGCCGAGGCTTACGGTGATCCCGCCCCAGTCAATGTAGATGCCCAGGCCCAGCGTGGACAGCACGAGCACGATCAGCGGTACCAGGGACGGATTGGTGTGCAGGAGGTGCTGAAGCCACGGAATGAATCCTGAACGATGGTCGTCGAACTCCGCCACGTTCTGGCTTGCCTGCTCCAGCGTCGATTCGAAATCCTGACCTTTCGACGTGGTTTCGGACATTGGGTTCCCCTCAGATTGGCGGGCGTCAGTCCGCGTTCCGTGCGCCCCAGTATAGTCGCGCTCTGCGGTGCCCGTCCAGAATTGCGAAGGGGCGAAGTGCTTGTCGCCCCTTCAAGTCTCGCCTGCAGGCCTCAGCCCCAGCAGCGTGCCGTGCCTTCGGCAGTATCGATCGAATCCACGCCGTCGGCGGGCTTGTCAGTCACCAGCGCCACGCCGGTGTCAAAGAAGTCCTTGCCTGGGGTGTTCTCGGGCTTCTCGCCACTGTCGGCCCACTTCTTGACGGCCTCGACGCCAAGCGACGCCATCAGCAGCGGGTATTGCTGCGACGTGGCGCCGAACACGCCTTCCTTGACGTTCTGGACGCCTGGGCAGCCGCCGTCGACCGAGACGATGAGGACATCGTTCTCGCGACCGATGGCCTTCAGGGCCTCGTAGGCACCGGC
>JAJEBJ010000028.1 GCA_022822575.1 Alphaproteobacteria bacterium
AGTTCGGATATCGAAGATGGCCCCTGTGCGCTGCGCATTCTCGGCGAGAATCTCGTCCTCTACCGGGATCTCAGCGGCGATGTCGGCCTGCTCCACCGCAACTGCGTTCATCGCGGTGCCTCTCTTCTCTACGGTGTCTGCGAAAGGCATGGCCTGAGGTGCTGCTATCACGGTTGGCTCTTCGCGTCCGACGGCACCATTCTGGAGACTCCCGGTGAGCCGGCAGGGAGCCAGGGTGCCGCCAATCTGAGGCGCAAGCTGAAGCAGGGAGCCTATCCCGCAAGGGAACACAACGGCCTGATTTTCGCCTATCTGGGGCCGCCGGACCGGATGCCCGAGTTTCCGATCTACGATACCTTCCAGATCGCAGGGACCGTCACGCAGCCCTACACGCGGGACTATCCGTGCAACTGGCTCCAGATCACCGAGAACGCGATGGATCCGGTCCACGCGGTGTTTCTCCACGTTCGCGCAACCGGGCCCCAGTTCGATCAGGCTTGGGGCCACATCGGCGTCAGGGATTTCCACGAGCGTGCGAGCGGCCTTTACTACACCAACGCCCGACGCGTGGGCGGGAACCTCTGGGTTCGCATCCACGAGGTTGTCGTCCCGAACCTGACCCACGCCGGTGCAGTCATGACGATGGACGGCAAGACGCCCAAGTACTTCGGGCGGAACACGTTCACCCGGTGGGTCGTGCCCGTTGACAACGAGAACACCCGTGTCTTCGCCTGGGCGAACTTCGGCGAGCGCACCGATCCTGATCAGGCGGATTGGCGCACCGAAGCGGGTATTGACATCATCGAAGGCGGCATGCCGCGCGAGCGTTCGGACGATGATGCGCGAAAATTCCCCGGGGACTACGAGGCCTTTGTCGGCCAGGGGCCGATCTCGATCCATGCCAACGAGCATCTCATGTCATCGGATCGCGGCGTCATCCTGTTTCGCTCGCGCCTGAAGAGCCTCGTTCGGGCGCTTCAGGCGGGGGAGGAGCCCGCTCAGCCATCGCAGCTTTTCCGGGCTCCGATCCCGACCTACTGCGGCGACACGGTCCTGCGCATCAGGAACTGCGAGGACGACGTGGCAATCCTGCATCACTCACGACAGATCATGAAGATCATCCAGAGCGGCGACGGCTTGGCACCGGAGCACCGCGACAGGCATGTCATCGAGCAGCTTCGCGCCTACGAGGCAGGGCAGCAATGATCCCGGGCACGTGAGTTCCGGGCAGCGGTCGACGTCGGACAAGGGTGGGGACCTGACCGAATTGGAGAAAGACCGATCTCTTCGAGTTTCGCGACGACAGGCACGGCCACAAGCGAACCGCTTCTCTTGAACGGGCGGCGGCGTCCTGACATGCGAACTGTTCGACGAGACCGCTCGTCGCCAGGAAGAGTTCGGCCGATCCCCACCGGGAGGGAATGCACCATGCCTCGATCCGTCGTTGAGCTTCAGGGAGTCTGGAAGGTCTTTGGCGACCGAGCGGACGAAGCGCTTCAGGCCATGCGCGACGACGCGATGTCAAAGGCGGAGGTGCTGGAGTGCTTCGGTTGCGTCGTCGGCGTCCGGAACGCCACCTTCTCAGTCGGAGAAGGCGAAGTCTTTTGCATCATGGGACTTTCGGGCAGTGGCAAGTCCACCTTGGTCCGCCATATCAACCGTCTTCTGGAACCCACCGCCGGTCGGATCTTCGTCGACGGTGAAGACATCATGCAGAAGGACGCCAGACAGCTTCGTTTCCTGCGCGCCGAGAAGATCGGCATGGTGTTTCAGAACGTTGCCCTTCTGCCCCATCGCACGGTGGCCGACAACGTAGCCCTGCCCCTCGACGTCAAGGGTCTCTGTCGGCGCGACCGCCGCGAGATCGCCGAGCGGACACTCGCGCTGGTCGAATTGTCGGGATGGGAGAATCACTACGCCCACGAGCTCTCAGGCGGCATGCAGCAACGGGTCGGCCTGGCCCGTGCTCTGGCGGCCGACCCGACGATACTGCTGATGGACGAACCCTTCAGCGCGCTGGATCCGTTGATACGCCGGCAGCTTCAGGACGAGTTTGTCCAGCTTTCCAAGGTCACGGGCAAGACTACCGTCTTCATCACGCACGATCTCGACGAGGCCATTCGGATCGGTCACCGCATCGCCATCATGAACGACGGTGGTCTCGTTCAGATCGGCACGCCAGAAGAGATCGTGACGAACCCGGTCGACGACTATGTTGCCGATTTCGTCGCCGGTATTTCACGACTGACGCTGGTCACCGCCCGCAGCGTGATGATCCCGATCGAAACCTACCGGACGCACGACGCTGGCGCGCTGTCTGGAGCGCTACGCGCGCAGGAGGATTCCGATCTCGATCACCTGATCGACCTTGCGGTCGAACGTGACGGTCCGATCGTGATCACGAATAAGCAGGGTCACGACGTCGGCGTGGTCGACAGGCAACACCTCCTGCGAGGATTTCAAAGGGGGAAGGGCCATGCGTGAGTCCACACCCGCGCCGGGCGGTAGCGCCGGCGATGTCCCCGACGATGTCCGCACCTTCATCGGCTCGAAAGCCGGCTACTACCGGCAGAGGTTCGAGCAGCTGGACGCTGCGACCGGCTTTGTGCCGGCCTTCAACGTATCAGCTGCGATCCTGGGTCCAGTCTGGCTCGCAGCACGGCGACTCTGGATTCACTTCTGGGTGTTTCTGATCCTCGAGACCTTGGCCGTCGTGCAACTGTGCCGGGGTCTGTTTGCCGATCTGGGCGCTTCGGAGTATGCCCGCGCGGAACGACTGTCGGACAGCGCCGTGTCGCGCCGCGCGGAAGCCGACGAGGCTCTGGCTAGCGGCGCCGACAATGCCGGCACGCTGGTGGAGTCGGCGGCGGCCCTGGAGCGAGCCAGCACCGCATCCCTGGAAAAGGCGGATGCTATCGCTGCGACGGCACCCTCGCTCGTGATTCTCGGCATCGGCCTCCTGCTGATAGCGAAGGGCATGCAAGGTGTGCTGGCCAACCGGGCCTTGAATGCGCGGTTTCGGCGATGGTGCGCCGACCGTTCCCTGGCCCGTGGCCTGGATCTTCCGGTCAGCGGGCTCATGGCGGCCTTCGTCGCGATGACATACTCGCTGACGGCCTACCGTTTCACGGAAACCGACGTGCCGGGCTGGTTGGAGACCTTTCCGGCAAGCCGCTTGTGGCGCAAGGAAACAGCATCCTGGATCGATGGGTCCTTTCAGTGGATGACCGAAGCCGGGGCCGGGCTCTTCGTGGGTATCACCGGCGCCATCAGCGCCCTCTTGAATGCGATGGAGACGCTGCTCGTCGCCACGCCCTGGCCGGTCGTTATGGCCGTGATCGTTCTCCTGTCTCTGAAGGTCGCAGGCGCCCGCGTCGCCATCTTCACGGCAGCGTCGCTGGCCTATCTGGCGCTGCTCGGCTTCTGGGAAAAGAGCATGATCACCATTGCTCTTCTCGGATCGGCAGCCCTGCTCTGCCTTGTCATAGGCATACCCCTGGGCATCCTCTGCGCAAGGAGCAGGGGGGTCTACACGGTGGTGCGGCCCATTCTCGACCTGATGCAGACCGTGCCCTCGTTCGTCTACCTCATCCCTGTCATCGCATTTTTCGGGATCGGCAAGCCACCGGGTATCCTGGCGACCATCGTCTTCGGCATGCCCCCGGTGGTCAGGCTCACGGTACTGGGTCTGCATGGCGTGCCTGGCTCGGTGCGTGAAGCCGCCAACGCGTTCGGCGTCTCGAAGACCTACATGCTGCTGAAGGTGGATCTGCCACTGGCAGCGCCCTCAATCATGACCGGCATCAACCA
>JAJEBJ010000286.1 GCA_022822575.1 Alphaproteobacteria bacterium
GTTTACCGCTGCCTGCGAGCAGCCGGCGACCCTCCCCTTCACGTCCGCAGGGCAAGGGCTCGATCAGCGCACCAGGAATCCCCTTGCGTCCGTGACGCGACGCACTTCAAACCTGCGCAACACATTCCGATGCCTGCCTGGCACACCGGACCGGGCGCCGGTTGTCCCGACGGCAGATCATCGGTGTCGATTCATCCGCCGTGGGGACCTGACCGGAGGGGGTCAGTTGGGATAGGGTCTTGCGGGGTCCTGGAGACGGGTGACATGACGGGCAACCTTCCGGAGAGCATTCTGGTGGAGCGGCGGGGGTTCATTGCCACCGTCACCATCAATCGTCCCAAAAAGCTCAATGCCATCGACACGGTGACGGCCCGTGGGCTCTCGGACGCCTTCGACATGCTGTCGGCGGATGACACCGTGCGCGTCGTGGTACTGCGTGGCGCCGGGGAACGCGCCTTCGGCGTGGGCGCCGACATCAGCGAATTCTCCGAACGGCGCGACAATCCCGAACAGGCGTCCGAGTACGAAGCGGCCTGGGGCGAGGGGTTGGCGAACTGCCGGCACCCCGTCATTGCCATGATCAGGGGCTACTGCATCGGCGGCAGTCTCGGTCTCCTTCCCGACACGGATCTGCGCATCGCTGGCGAAAGTGCCCGTTTCGCCATTCCCGCCGGGCGGCTCGGCATCACCTACGGGCACGATGACATCGACAAGCTCAAGCGCCTGATCAGTCACGCCCATGCCCTCGAAATCCTCCTGGAAGCCTCGCAGTTCAGCGCAGCGCGCGCACTCGAGATCGGCCTCGTCAACCGCGTCGTCGCCGACGATGAGGTGGAGGAGGAAACCTATGCCTGCGCCGAACGCATAGCCGCGAATGCGCCGCTCTCGGCACGCTGGCACAAGAAGTTTGCCCGCCGTCTGCTCGATCCGGCGCCGCTCACCGACGAGGAACGAAGGGAACCCATGGCCTGCTTCGCCACCGAGGATTACGCCATCGGTCGGGAGGCCTTCGCCACGCGAAAAGAGCCGCAGTTCAGGGGACGATGATCATGGAAACCGGTTAGGGGCCTCTCAACGGCATCCGCGTCATCGACTTCACCCACGTCATGGCCGGTCCGACCTGCACGCTGATGCTCGCCGACATGGGGGCCGACGTCATCAAGATCGAACGCGTCCCCTTCGATGAGGATCCGTCCCACAATGCCGACGACCCCTACTGGATCAACGGCGTGTCGGCATCCTACATGATCGTCAACCGCAACAAGCGGGGTCTTCCTCTCGACCTCAAGCGCAAGGAGGCTGTCGACATCGCGAGGCGCCTCATCGCGTCCGCCGACATCATCGTCGAGAACTTCCGTCCCGGCGTGCTCGACCGCCTCGGCCTCGGCTACGAGGACGCCCGCGCGGTCAATCCCGCCATCATCTACGGCGCGGTGAGCGGTTTCGGCAGGAGCGGACCCTATGGCCAGCGTCCCGGCTACGATCTCATGGCTCAGGCCATGTCCGGTATCATGAGCGTGACCGGAGAGGCGCCCGGGCGCCCTCCCGTCAAGCCCGGCGTACCGATGACCGACATCACCGCCGGTATCCTGCTCGCCATGGGCCTTTGCGCCGCCTTGCGTCATCGCGACGCAACGGGCGAAGGCCAGATGGTCGACACCTCTCTCTTCGAAGCCGGTATCGTCCAGACCTACTGGCACTCGGCCATCGCCTTCGCCACCGGCGAGGCTCCTCAACCCCTGGGATCCGGGCACCCCCTTGTGGCCCCCTACCAGGCCATCCGCACGAAGGACGGCCACATCACGATCAGTGCCGGCGGCTGGATGTGGCCGAAGCTCTGCGAATTGGTGGATCCCGCTCTCGAGAACGACCCCCGCTTCGACACCAACGCCAAGCGCATGGCCAACGTCACCGAACTCGCGAGCGTGCTTGACGAGTTGATGTCGGCGAAGACGACAGATGAGTGGATCGCCGAACTCGAGGCGGCCGGCATGCCCAGTGGCCCCATCAACACCATCCCCGGAATGCACCGGGATCCCCAGGCGCTGGACCGCAAGATGGTGGTGACGCAGGACCACCCGGTCGCCGGGGAAGTGCAGACCCTTGGTCTCCCCGTCAAGTTTTCCGAGACCCCCGGCGGTCCGGCACGACCGGCCACGGTCTACGGCCAGTACACCAGGGAGATTCTCGCGGAGCTGGGCTACAGCGACAGCGACATCACCCGGTTCACTCAGTCAGGCATCACGGCCGACGGCTGAGCCTCGGTGGCGATGTCACCGACCACACGCACCCTGGCGCGCAACGCATTGCCCGGAAGATAGGCAAGGGGCAGATCCTCCATGTCGACGGTCTGCAGCGTGCGCGCCTCGGCGCCGCCGGCGATGGCGCGCTCTTCGGCCATGGCCCGGGCGCGACCAAGAGCCTCGTCCCGCGCCAGGCCCGTGAACACCCGGTCGCATTCTCCCGACACCTGGGCCATCGCCGCACCCACCGCATTGGCGACGGCACCGTGTTCGACGCGAATCACCTCGCTGGCGCCGGCGATGTCATCCGCCACAAGAAAGGCCCCTCCCCCGACGGCGATGACCGGCTCGTCGCCGGCCCGGACCTTGATGCGATCGATGGCACCGGCAAGCATGGTCGAGGCGACGCCAAGAAGGGAATCGACTGTTGCCGGATCGAGACCGTCGAGGTGGCGCCTGTCGCCCAGCTCCAGCCGGTTCCCTGCCACCCCGAGGTCGCTCGCTGTCAGCTCGTCCCCTCCATAGATGCGGGCCCGCGGATCGATCTCGTAGCCCGTGCTGGCGGGTCCGATGGTGCCCGCCTCCTCATCGACCAGCGATCCTCCGCCCAGACCGATCGAAATGAGATCGGGCATGCGAAAGAGAGTCCTGATGCCGGACAGGGTGACGGCATTGTTCGCTTCCCGCGGGAATCCCGCCTCCAGCATGCCGACATCGCTCGTGGTGCCGCCGACATCGATGACGATGCCGTGGTCCAGTCC
>JAJEBJ010000228.1 GCA_022822575.1 Alphaproteobacteria bacterium
CGCCTTCCAGCGTCGCGCCAACACCGAAGTGGCCCGGCACATGAACGCCATTGACAGCGGCAAGAGTCTGGGCGCCTTCTTTCTCGGACTTGCCATTGCCTTCGCCTACGGGGTGTTCCACGCCTTCGGTCCGGGGCACGGCAAGTTCATCATCGTCTCGTACTTCCTGGGCCGCGATGCCCGAGTTGGCCGCGGTATCGTGATGGCGATCCAGGTGGCCATCGTTCATGTCATCGCCGCAATTGTCATCGTCTGGCTTGCGGACATCACCCTGCAAGCCGGATTCGGAATCGGACTGGCGGAGGTCCCCGGCGTGAGGGCCGCGAGTTTCCTCATCATCGCCGCCATTGGTCTCTACATGCTCTACCAGGCCTTCCGCGCCGCCCTGGGCTACATCAATCCTTCGGAAGTCGGTCACGGTCACAGTCACGCCCAGAATCACGAAGACGCGCACCGCGAAGAATACGGTCACAGCCACGCCCACAGTCACGGACACAGCCATCACGAAAATCATGGCCACAGCCATGCGCACAGTCATGGCCATGCCGAAGAGGCATCAAAGGTTGAGAGCGGACTGATGGCGGTCGCGGCCGGGATCGTGCCCTGCCCCGGCGCCGTGCTCATCATGCTCTACGCGGTCGCCAACGACATGATCTATCCGGGTTTTATCCTCGTCGCGGCCATGTCGCTCGGCATAGGCCTCACCATCTGCTCACTGGGAGTGGGCGCCATCATCGCCCGTCAGACGGCGTTGCGCCTGGTGGAAAGCGACGGCGCCGGATCATCCGGAGCGCTGCTGGTGCGTCATGGGTTCAACTTCGGTGGCGCCATCATCGTCACGCTCATCGGCCTGGTGTCCTTCGTGGCGTTCCTCGACGTTCCGCTTGGCTGACCCTGCGCCGACTCTCGAGGTACTCGGCCGATTGCATCTCCATCAGCCGTGATGCGGTTCTGCGGAATGCCAGGGAACCGTCGCCTTCCGCATAGAGCCCCTCGGGCGGTGCGGCGGCGGAACACAACAACCCCACCCTTTCCTCGTAGAGGATGTCGATCAGGATGATGAACCGCCGCGCCTCGTTGCGCATGGCGGGGGTCATGACCGGAATGTCGTCGATGATGACGGTATGGAAGGCGCCGGCGAGCGCCAGATAGTCGGGCGCCGCCAACGGACGGCCGCAAAGTTCGATGAAGGAAAATCGCGCGACATGGCGCGCCTGACGGGGGACGTGCAGCACCCTTCCTTGAAGGGGGATGTCAAGCGGACCAATATCGGCGTCGCCTGCGAGATGGCGAAAGGCCTCGTCGAGACGCGCCGTCGCATTGTCATCGTGTGAGGACATGTAGGTGCCGGTACTGGCGAGAAATGCCAGCCGGTAGTCCCGTTCCGCATCGACCTCGATGATGTCGAGCTCCTTCTCGAGAGTGTCGATGAACGGTGAGAAGAGCTGGCGATTGATGCCCCCCGGATAGAGCTCTCGGGGATGCTCGTTCGAAGTCGCCACCATGATTGTGCCCAGATCGAGAAACTGCCGGAACAGCCGACCGAGGATCATGGCATCGGCTATGTCGGTGACGTGAAACTCGTCCAGGCACAGGAGATCCGTTTCACCCACCAGAGCCCTGGCGGCAAAGCGGATGGTGTCGTTGGCATCGCCGGAGGACCTGTGCCGTTCCTGGATGGTGCCGTGTACCTCGCGCATGAAGGCATGGAAATGGTGGCGCTGCCTCTTCCGGTTCCGGACGTTCTCGAAGAAAAGGTCCATGAGCATGGACTTGCCGGTACCGACACCCCCATGGAGCCATATGCCTCTCTCGGTGGAGCGGGACCGTCGTCCGAGAACGCGATCGATGAGACCTCCCCGCCCCGGTGAGGCAAGATCCCGGGCAAGCTGATCGAGATGCCGTACTGCCTTTTCCTGGTGCACGTCGTGCACGAGATCGCCGGATGCGATGAGGCGGTGATAGTGCTCTAGCGTGCCCGATTCCATGGAACTGCTGTCGTCATCGGGGGTTGTCTAGACCGATTGTCCCGGCGATGCCATGGCAATCGGGGTTGTCCCCCGTGTAGACTCATCACTGACCATCCCATTCTTGCGCGGCACCGTGACCCGTACCGGTCGTGCACCCGCATCATTCAGGACCGGAGTCCCAGGCCATGGCGAACCTCGACCTTTGCTACACCCCTGCCGTCACGCTTGCCCGACACATCGCCTCGCGGGAGATGTCGCCGGTCGAGGTGGTCGCCAACAGCCTGGAACGCATCGAGGAAATCAATCCCAAGCTCAACTGTTTCTGCTTCACCTATCCCGAGGAGGCGCTTGAGAAGGCCAAGGCTGCGGAACGCGCAGTCATGGAGGGCGCGCCTCTGGGTCCGCTTCACGGGGTGCCGATCGCCATCAAGGATTTCACGCCCACGGCGGGCAAGACCACGACGATGGGAAGCAGGGTCTATCGTGACCACGTGCCGAAAAAGGATGCCCGGGTGGTGAGCGATCTTCTTGGCGCCGGCGCCATCATGGTGGGAAAGACCACCACGCCCGAATTCGCCCATGACGGCTTCACCCACAGCCCGTTGTGGGGCGTGACGCGCAACCCCTGGAATCCGGATCGCACGCCCGGCGGTTCGTCCGGTGGCTCAGGCGCGGCGGTGGCGTCGGGCTGCGTACCGCTGGCCGAGGGTTCCGACATGGGAGGATCGGTGCGCATTCCGGCCGCCTTTTGCGGCATCGTCGGCCTCAAGCCGAGTCTGGGCCGGATCCCCATGACCATCCTCGCATCGGTCTTCGACAACATCAGCCACTTCGGGCCTCTGGCCAGGACCCTGGATGATGCCGCCCTCTTTCTCGACGTCTGCCAGGGGCCTGACGAATACGACATCATGTCGAACCCGGCGCCCCTGGACATCCCCCACCCTCTGCCGGGCGATGTCGAAGGCATGCGGATCGCCATGGATATCGACCTTGGTTTCTACCACGTCGACGATGCGGTGGCGGCCAACGTTGAACGTTGCGCAGAGGCTCTCACCAGCGCCGGCGCCATCGTGGAGGAAGTGGATCTCGGATGGCGGCGGGAGTGTGCCGATGCCTGGCTCGACTACTGGAACGTCTATCTCGCCGCATTCTTCGAGCAGCATCTCGACACCAGGCGAGACGATCTCGACCCGAACATCGTCACCATGTTCGAGGCCGCCCGGAAGATGGATGCCATCAGCTTCAAGCGCCTGGAGTTCGTCAGGACCCGGCAGTGGGAACGTCTGTGCGTGATCTTTGCCGATCACGACGCGCTGATCTGCCCGACGACTCCGGCCGAAGCGCCCCACGCGTCCGGCTCGGACGCCGACCAGCTTGGCGAAACACCGGACGGCAAGATGCTCTCGAACGACATGACCCTCGTCTTCAACAACGTGTCGCAGTGTCCGGCACTCTCGGTGCCCTCGGGCATGACCGCAAACGGTCTGGCCACGGCGCTGCAGATCGTCGGACGACGTTTCGAGGATCTCACCGTTCTCAGGATCGGCGCCGCCATCGAAAAGCTTCTCCCCTGGGCGCACCTGCGTCCTCCGATGTGAGGTCCAGGAACAGATCTTGACGTCGCTATCTCCGGGGATAAGTCAGCCCGGCCAGGACAGGACCGCCCTTCGCATCCTCTTTGCCAGCCTGGTCTGTGTCGGGCTTGGGCAGTCCCTCCTCTTTTCCGTCCTGCCGCCGATTGCCCGGACCATGGAGCTCGCGGAGTGGCATGTCGGGCTGGTGTTCGCCATATCCGGGGGCATGTGGGCGGCCATGAGCCCGTTCTGGGGACGCCGAAGCGATATCGTCGGCCGCAAGCCCATCATCACCCAGGGTGTGGGCACCTATGCGGTCTCCATGCTGCTCTTCACTCTCGCCATCCAGTCGGGGCTCGCCGGCTGGTTGCCGGTCATGGTCGCCTTTCCCCTGATGATTGCTGCCCGCCTCATCAACGGCGTCTTCGGCTCGGGCTCCTTCCCGGCGGCACAGGCCTATATCGCGGACAGGACCAGCCGGGCGAGGAGAACCGGCGGCATCTCCATGCTCAACGCAGCCTTCACCACCGGAGTCGTTCTGGGGCCGGGTCTGGGAGCACTCCTGGTCGGTCTGCACCTGCTGGCTCCGCTGGTGGCCGTCGCCGTGATTGCCGCATGCAGCTTCGTGGTGATCGCCCTCTACCTACCGGAATCATCGCCCGCCTCATCAAGAAAGGTGATGCCGCGCGTCTCGCTCCTCGACCGCCGCATCCTGCCCTTCGTCATCGGCAGCGTCGTCATGAGCATCTGTCATGCGGCGTCGATGCAGACCATCGCCTTCTACATGATGGACACCCTTCTCCTCGATCCGGAAGAGACCGCGCGAATGGTGGGCTTCGGCCTGACACTGGCGGCCGTCGCCGCACTCGTCTTCCAGCTCGTCATCGTGCCGCGTCTCAATCTGGGTCCGGGCTTCCTTCTGAAGACCGGCGGTCCGTTGGCCCTGGCGGGATTCGTGGTCATCCTCGTCGCCGACTCCTATCCGCTCATGGTCACCGCCATGATGCTCTTCGGTGTCGGCATGGCCATGCTGCGCCCTGGATTCGCCACGGCGGCATCGCTGGCGGTCTCGCCCCGGGAACAGGGAACGGCAGCGGGGACCCTGATCGGCACCGGCGCCGCAGGCCATGTGCTGAGCCCGCTGATCGCCATGCCGCTCTACATGGTCTGGACCCCGGGTCCCTTTGTCATGAATGCTCTTCTGATGGCCTTCCTGGTGGCCTACGTCCTGACAGAACCCAGGATCCGCGCCGTCATCCAGCGGACCTGACGTGGTTCAGCTGTCGAGTTCCGGCAACGCCGGCAGTTCACCGAACTCGATCCCTTCCTCACGCAGTTCCCGGGACTCGACTGGCGTTGCCACACCGTGAATGTTGCGTTTTTCCGCATCACCATAGTGAATCTTGCGCGCCTCATCGGCGAACCGCGGACCGACGTTCTCGAAGTTCTTCTCGACATGCGCCTTCACCGCACGGGCCATCGCCATGACCCGCCGGGTCTCTTCCTTCTGCTTGGCGAGCGCCACGGTCCTGGCGTCGGGGGGCGCTTCCTCCGCCGAGCCACCGGTGCGAGGCGCCACGGCGACGCTGGGAGTCATCAGGGCCTTCTCGACGGAGGTGTCGCCACACATCGGACAGGCGACATCCTTCGCCTTGACCTGGGCGTCAAAGGATGCGGAATCGGCAAACCAGCCCTCGAAAACATGGCCATTGCCGCACTGGATATCGAAGACGATCATGAGAACACCCTGAACCGTCCCATGAAATGTAGGCAAAAATTCTGGTAGAACAAGAGATACCGTGACCATGCACCCCATGAGAACCCTGATCACGCACCTCGCCGATCATGGCGTCATCCTTGTCGACAGCAACGGGAATTCGCCTGACAATCCGTTCCGGCAGGGCCCTTGATGACACCCCCACCAGTCCATTCCGTCACCTCTGACGCCAGTGACTGGGTACGGCGCTTCATTCCCCTTCTTCCCCCGAAAGGGGACATACTCGATCTCGCTGCCGGGAGTGGTCGTCACACGCAACTCCTGCTCGAACACGGCCACCGGGTCACCGCTCTCGACCGTGACACCGGACCGCTGGCCCACTTCGCCCAAGATGAACGCGTCACGATTTTGGAATGCGATCTCGAGGATGGTGGCGCGTGGCCCCTTGCGGGAAGGACCTTTGCCGGCGTCGTCGTTACCAACTACCTGTGGCGTCCGGGACTGAAGGACCTCGTCGCCAACGTCGGTCCGGGCGGTCTTCTCATCTACGAGACCTTCGCTGTCGGCAACGAGCGCTTCGGCCGGCCGCGCAATCCGGCATTCCTCCTCAGACCCGGAGAACTTCTCGAGGCGGTGGCCGGCAGCCTACGCGTGCTGGCGTACGAGGATCTCGTCGTCGTCGATCCCCGTCCTGCGGCCCTTCAGAGACTGTGTGCCCGCCGGGAATTCTGAGAGCGCAAAGGGCCGGTCATGTTCGAGGGCCGGGACGGTGCTTCGGACCCGCGCCACCTCGGCAAGATCGACGTCGGCGATGCAGAACCCGACGTCCGTGCCGGCATCGGCGAGGACCACACCCCAGGGATCGACAATCAGCGAGTGACCGCAGGTTCGCCGGTTGCCCGGATGGTGACCTGTCTGGCAGGGAGCGAAGACGAAGGCGCCACACTCGATGGCACGGGCCCGCAGCAACACCTCCCAATGGGCGTCTCCCGTCACCTTCGTGAAGGCCGAGGGGACAGTCAGCATGACCGCGCCTGCCTTCGAGAGTTCGCGGTAAAGATGGGGAAAACGCAAGTCGTAACAGACCGTCATGCCCAAGAGGCCCCACGGCGTTGGAGCAAGGACCGCGGTGTCGCCCGGATGAAACATGGCCGATTCCCGGTAGCGCGATCCGTCGGGAAGATCGACGTCGAACATGTGGATCTTCTCGTAGTCCGTGGTTTCGCCATCGGGACCGAAGAGGAAGGCATGGTTGGCCAGCGTGCCGTCATCGCGAAGGGCTGCCACGGATCCTGCCTGGAGCCAGATTCCCCGCTGTCGCGCGAGACCGGCGAAGGCGATGAGTGCCGGATGATCGGCGGGGCGCCAGGCGTTCTCCAGGCGATCTTCCTCACTCGCAGCCATGAGAGCGACATTCTCCGGCAGACCGACGAGGTCCGCTCCGGCATCGGCTGCCTGGTGCACCAGGGCCGATGCCGCCTCGATGTTGGCCTCCATGTCGAGCTGTGCGTTGACCTGGACGCAGGCAATCCTGAGTTGCGTCATGCTCGCTCTCCCAATCTGGCTGCTAGTTCGCCGTTGCGCTCGAGACGGACGAGATCGTCGTAACCGCCGATCGCCTCCCCGTCGATGAAGATCTGGGGCACGGTGTGCCGGCCACCGGCCATGCGGGCCATGGACTCTCTCCTGGCGGCATTGAGCGTCACGTCGATTTCCTCGAACGCAATACCCCGCGACTTGAGCAGTTTCCGGGCACCGGTACAGTAGGGGCAGAACATGGTCGTGTAGACGACGACCTCGGCCATGGCGATTCTCTTGAGCGTACCTCGCACGGACCATAGCAGTCCCGCTTCTGGTTGTGCCACCCCGCCCCGCCCGTCACCATGGGTCCCATGAACGATGGTCCCTTCGATCGCCGAGCCGTCCAGCTCCACCGCACTGCAGCTGCCAGGGGCGGTGAAGCCGACTTCCTCTTCTGCGACGTCGCCGGGCGTCTCGCCGATCGTCTCGACGACATCACACGACACTATCCCGTCGCTCTCGAACTCGGCGCCCGTCACGGCGCCTTTGGCCGAGCCATTGCCAGAAAGCGCAAGACGGACTTTCTCATCGAGGCCGATCTCTCGCCCGCCTTCGCCCGCCATCTGGCTGTCGACGAGGAGAGCCTCCCCTTTGCTCCCTCCTCGCTCGACGCCGTCATCAGCAATCTCGCCCTTCACTGGGTCAATGATCTCGTCGGCACGCTGATCCAGGTCCGCATGGCGCTCAGGCCCGACGGCCTCCTTCTCGCCGCGCTCCTCGGTGGAGAGACGCTCGTGGAACTGAGACACGTGCTGGCGGAGTCCGAGATCGCCGTCACGGGCGGCCTCTCGCCGCGCCTCTCGCCGATGGTCGATGTCAGGGATGCCGGCGCCCTCCTGCAGCGCGCCGGATTTGCGCTCCCCGTCGTCGACACCGACCGCATTACGGTGACCTATCCCGACGCCTTCGCCCTCATGCGCGACCTCAAGGCCATGGGGGAAAGCAATGCCCTCTCCGACCGTCCCCGCACTTTCTCCCGCAAGGACGTCTTCCTTCACGCCGCATCCCTCTACCAGGACCGCCACGCCGATCACGAAGCGAGAATCCCCGCCACCTTCGACATCATCTACATGACAGCCTGGGCTCCCCACACCTCCCAGCAGCAGCCCCTCACACCCGGCTCCGGCAACATCAGCCTCACCCAGGTCCTCGAGGACCCCTGACCGCCTTGCCATTGCACAAGGCTGTCATTGAGATCATGGCCGGCCTTCATTTCAAATCGACACATTGGAAAGAGAACACTATGTTTTCCCGACTGATAATCCAAAGACATGGGCCTTGAGACCATGCCCAGAATCAGCGCCAAACGCCGACTCACGCTGCCGCTTCACCAGTGCCGTCTCCTCGGCATCGAACCGGGAGACGAGGTTCGCACTTTTGCCTTTGACGGTTGCATCACGATCATTCCCCAGAAGCCCGGCAACGCGTGGGGTTGTCTCGCTCATCTCAAAGCGGACGAAACGGTCCCCGACGAACAGTCGCGTCAGGACGCAGTCACAGTGAAGCATGTCATCGCCCAGGTTCGGTGAAGTCGTCGCGCATTCGGCGCTTTCCTTCAGATGGAAACGCCTGCCGAAGCCGCTGTCTCGCGCATGAGGTTGAGGAACCTCGTGGACGCGACATCTCGTCCGAATGGCTGGAGTGAGCAGCGGCGAGGTCCATCAACGCAACTATTCCGGCGGGTCGAACGGTGCCGGATCGAGGAAGCGACGGACGACGTTTCCGGTGATCGTGGCCACATTGTTGTCGTAGCTGTTGTGGCACAGGCCGTCGCACCAGGAGATGGAGCCGCTGGAGAAGACGGCGCCGCTGGCCGGGGTCTCGAAGAACACCATGTCCGCCCTGACCAGGGGAGATGTCTCGCCGTTGATGTCTGAGGTGAGGTGGTAGAATTCCTCGGGCAAGGTGAGATAGCTGGCGGCAAGACGGGTGGCGCTGGCAACGACAAGCGCATGTTCGGGCGTACCGAGGCTGGCATCGGCCCGGTCCAGCTCCGCCCCCGCGGCGCCGCCCAGGGCGAAACCGAAGTCGCCAATCCTCTCGTCCTCGCCGACGCCTTCGAAGATCCACGCGGCGCGCGGGTCACCGCTGGCCGCGGTGCGCTCATAGTAGGAGGCCGAGTCGAAACCGCAGGCGGTGTACCCCACCCCGAACAGTTGCTGCGGTGTGCGGCCGTTGCGCCGCCACAGGCCGGAAAGTTCGCCGGTGAACGCCATGTGGTACTCGCCCGGCTCCGCAATCCAGTTCCGGCCGCCATCCTCGGCCCGGCGCGTCTCGATAAGGCCGGAGTCCTCGGGATGATAGGCGATCTTCCAGTAGAAGCCGTTCCCGCCCAGGTACATGAACCGCCCGCCCTGCTCTAGGTAGGCAAGCATAGCGTCCGACATGGACTGGGAGGTGTATTCGGGATGGCTGCCCGAGATGACACAGCGATAGGGTTCCAGCAGCGCCGGACCTTCCCGGTCCAGCGCCTCGTCGGTCAGGATATCGTACGTATGGCCGCTCTCCTCGAGCCAGTCGAGAATCAGCGTGTCCGCGCCGAAGTTCCACACGGATGTCCCCGGCGCCATGTCCACGAACGGCCGGTGGCGGGATGCGTAGCAGACACCACTGCCGTCGCTGTGCATGTCGTAGGTCGAGGCGCCGAGTTCCGGATGCATCTGCAGGAACATCTGGTTCCTGGAGAGAGTCGCGAACCGGTTCATGGTCCGCTCCAGGAAACGCCGGCGCTGCACGTGGGTGCCGTCGTTGCCGTAGCAGACGTAGGTGGCGGTCGGCATCAGCACCGCCAACCGCGAACCCGGGTCTCCTTTGGGAGGGAGCACGTAGAAGCTGGCGTAGGAGGTGTTCCCACCCTGATGAAAGCGCCCGCAATAGACGCCACTTTTCCAGTCGCTCGGGATGGTCAGCGAAATGTCGTCATCCCAGCCGCAATCCACAACGTCGTCCTCGTGAAAGTGAATGGCGCCGTAGTGATGAGGGTTGTCCGACCATCGATGAGCCGTGCCGTCCCACAGGCTGCCCTTCATCGCCCGGGCCGGAAGGTTGACGGTATGGCCATTCCAGGCGTTGGGCGAGGTGTCCACGATCCCGGTACCCGAAGGTTCGCGGGAGAAATCCCAGTTCGCGACAAGCGAGCCCGCGTCCAAGAGCGGTGACGAGAACAGCGCCGGCGCCTCAAGTTTCCCGTTGAAGTGCGCCGTCATGGATCCATCGGACGTTTTCGAAGCGCCGATGAAGAAGGCCTGCGACCCGAGATCCGGCTGAAACCCGACCGGGCGTTCGATACGGGCCTCGCGCAGGAGCAGGTGTCCCCGCTCCAGACAGCGATGCGACACGACGAGTTTGCGGTCTGCGGCATCAAAGCTTGCCGTGACTTCGTGCCACGACCGGAGGGGCAGCGGCCTCTCCATTGCGATGGTGGCGATCTCGCCGGGGCCGGCGCCGACGGTCATGCTGGGGCAACCCCTGTCGTCGAGACAAAGGGTGAAGCCGGTCTCGCGCTCCGCATCCCAGGCATCGATGAGCGCCTGTGGCTTACCGGTCCTGAGCGTCGGCTTCACGTTCACGCGAACGGAGAACGCCTCCAGCGACACCGGACATGGGCGCTCGAACGCAATGTATGAGCCGATCGATGTCGTCTGGTTGCGCCCCTCATAGTCACCGTCCGCCGGCGAAGCCACGGGAGTCAGGTTGAGGCCCGGTCCCTCGGGATGACCGACGGCCGAGCGGATTCTGGCAACGTCGAAGCGGAAGTTCGACGCCGGTTCGACCGTGGACACCTTGAATTTGACGACCTCTCCGGGGCGCACGTCCCAGCGGTCCGCATAGGCAAGCAGCCGCTCGTCGACCACCGGATGCCGGGGACGACCGGACAGCACGATGTCCTCGCCCAGGGGCAATGGATGCCGGGTCAGCATCTCCCAGCGGAGCTTGAACATGGCTTTCAACGCGTCTCCATAGGTCTCGAAGCGCACGCCCTCGTAAATGCGGACCGGCTCCCCGCGCCGATCGCTTGCCGTGCCGAGTCCGAATGCCCCGTCTTGGGTTTCGACAATGACGTGCGGATCGTCGACCGTGTCGGCCCGCATGATGGTGAGCAAGCGCTGAAGATCCGGGCTGTGCGGGCCTGAAGGGTTCTCGAAGAACTCTTCGCACGGAGCCAGGTCACACGGGTCAATGTTCAGCATCGTGATCTCCCGTTCGCAGTCCGACGACCGCTTTTCCGAGACGATACAAGACGGGGGTGTCCCGTGACAGCCGGAGAAGCGGACTGGCTTCAGGCTCAGGCGAGACGAAGCAAGGCGACCGCCGCTGCGAGCAGGATGATCGCGGCGATGCGAACCGGTCCCGGTCTCTCCCGTAGCACCAGCACGCCAATGAGGGCTCCGAACAGAATGCTGCTTTCACGCAGGGCAGCGACGATCGCGACCGGAGCATGGACCATCGCCCAGATGACGATGGCGTAGGCCAGCATGGAGAGCAGGCCGCCAGTCAACGCTTTCGCGATGTCACCTCCGGGTGCCCGCACGAGACGACCGCGGCGCAACCACAAGATCATCGCGATAGTGGGCCAGGCGTCGAGGAAGAAGAGCCAGACCGCATAGGAAATCGGATCGCCGGCCGCCCGGCCGCCCAGGCCGTCGGCGATCGTGTAGGCAGCTATCGTAACGGCCGTCAGTCCGGCGAAGAGAAGGGAACGGTCACGGAGGTGGCGATGTGCATCGGTCCGGCGCCATGCGACCCCCAGGATCGCCAGCAGGATCAGGCCGATTGCGATGAGGGCGCGGTCTCCGAGGTCCTCATGGAGGAAGGCCAGCGATGCCAGGGTCACGATCAGGGGCGCGCCGCCGCGGGCAATCGGATAGACGCGGCTGAAGTCGCCATGGCGATAGGCCGTGGCCAACCACAGAAAGTAGACCGTATGCACCCCCGTCGACACCAGCAGGAAGGGCCAGGCGGCCGCAACGGGAACGTCCACGAACGGCAACGCCAGGCCAGCTGCCATCCCCGAAGCGACCGACATCCAGGCCATGCCGATCAACGGATCGGATTGCGCCTTGACCACGGCATTCCAGGCCGCATGCAGCAGAGCGGCCCCGAGCACCGCCAGAAGAACCGTCGTCGAAATCAAGCTGGCTCCGGGCCGGAATGGCGATGATGACGAATCGCCACCGTTCGAATGCCAGCGCTACAGCAGGTCGCAGAGCATGGCGACGAGGGGCGCGTCGGCCGGTGGCATGGGCCAGGAGCCCATGCGCCGGGGACGGACCCAGGCGAGTTCGGAGTGTTCCCGGGGCGCGATCACGCCATTCCATTGACGGCAGACGTAGAGCGGCATGAGGAGATGAAAGTCGCCGTAGGCGTGACTGGCGAAGGTGAAGGGCGCAAGGCAGGCCTCGCTGACATCGATACCGAGTTCCTCGCGCAACTCCCGGATGAGGGCGTGTTCCGGAGTCTCGCCGGCGCGCACCTTCCCGCCCGGAAACTCCCAGAGACCGGCCATGGATTTCCCCTCGGGGCGCCTGGCAAGGAGAACGCGGTTGTCGGTATCCACCAGAGCACAGGCCACCACGAACAGAAGGTCTGATCGCGGCATCATGTCCGGACCTGCGACCAGAACACCTGGAAGACCCGGCACTGAACCTCCCGCTCTCTCGCCGGGGCCGGCATCATGCGTTCATCGACCTGGCGCATGCCGATTCTGGTGAGCAGACGTTGGGATGCCTCGTTCTCCACCATGACATAGGCCTCGATCTTGTCGAGACGCAGGTCCCGGAAGGCGAACCCGATCAGGGCCCGTGCCGCTTCGCTGGCATAGCCGTTGCCCCAGCTCCAGGGGGCAAAGGCATAGCCCAGTTCGCCTGAACGGTCCTCGTCACAGAGTGTGATGTCGATGACTCCGATCACCTCATCCTCATCAGCCACGGTGACGGCATAGACCCAGCCTCCTCCCGATTCCCTCGCGCTGACGGCATCCTTCGCGAAGGCCTCGGCGCAACCCGCAGGATAGGGGTGAGGAATGTTGGCCGTGTACTGCGCCACCTCCCACAGGCGGCAGAATCGCGTCACCTGAGTTGCGTGACGCAACTCCAGCGGCTCAAGAACCAGGCGTGACGTGGTGATGGTGTCCGGTCTGATCGCCCGCGTCATGGATTGTCACGTGGCCTGAGGTGGGACCCGGAGATCGATGGCGGTCCGGAAACCGATGGTGGCGCAGCGGTCGAGACCGGGCCACATGAGGAGATACTTGGCGGCAAACGCCGCATCGTGCGCCCCTCCATCCGCATACCAGTCGGAGGCGGTGAGGTGGTGATGACTGCCTCCCTTCACAATGCAGAACCGTGTTCGTCCGTCGCTCATTTCAGGCTCGGTCCAGTTCCAGACATGCACCGGGTCATCGTCCAGCAAACCGTCCTCAGCGGCCCGTTGCCACTCCGCTTCCGTAGGCAGACGCCGCCCGAGCCAGGATGCATAGGCGCGGGCATCGTCGGGATCAACCCGCGTGACCGGCTCACGAGGCCCGGCTCCGGGTTCAAGGAAGAACCCGGGAGTATCGGGCGAGTACCCGGTTTCTTCCACAAAGCGCCGGAACGCCGCCACGGTGACGGAATGCCGGTCGATGGCATAGGGCGACAGTTCCTCCCTGAACTCAAGGGACACCATGGAATGAAGTCCGGGGAGAACCAGGTCCGCGCTCTCGCCGGCACGGGCACTCTCGTACATGCCGCACTCACGCACTCTGAAACGGGTGCGCCGCACGTACACGCCTCCGGTCACGCGGACCATCCCGTTCGGCGCCTTCGCTGAACCCGGGTTCTTGGCAAGCGCTCGGGCCCTGGGGACGAGACATGACGGTCCGTGTGGGGAATGGTCGAGTTGCCGGTACCGTTGGGCCTGGCCTTCCAGGAAATCACTTTCCACGGTTTCCTCGATGACTGCGCCGAGACCGACGGCCGGAATGTCAATCGCGACCCGGTTGTCGTTGACGGCAAGCTGGCGTCCGGCCAGGGGCTCACAGGCCGTCGGGGCGTCGACGGGAAGGCGGATACCCGGTACCGGTTTGCGATTGCGATTGACGAGCGTCCACAACCGGACGCCGTCAAGTTCCCAGCTCGAGGCGAACACCCCTGGCGCCGGCATGCGGGCGAGCGGTGTCCACACCCCTTCGGTGAAATGACGGGACCACCGGCGAAGGACCCGGCTGGCCAGTTTCCACTGGACTGCATCCCGGTCCCGCCAACCGTTCCATGACCCGAAGATGTTCTCCCACACCACCATGCCGGCGCCGTTCATCCACGCCAGCTGGATCTCCGGCGTGTGGTCCGCCATCCAGCGGCGCACGACATGGATCATGTGGTGGCGATCCAGAATCCTGTTGGCGAGTACCCCCGGCGCCCATGAATCATCCCATGATTCGGCCCATCCCATGCGATGATCGGCAAGCCGTTCGGGCGGCACGGGGGCCTGGGACTGCAGGACGATACCGGGCCTGGCATCCTCGAGGGCGGCGGCGAGATCACGCCCTGCAGACGACAGGGTGTCGAGGTAGAGGCCGTCCGCGTCGAGTTCCGTCACGAGATCGGCAAGGCAGGCGGCATCGTCGCGGCCTTCCCTGCGGGTCGCCACATCCCAGGGGTTGTAGGCCAGGAGGACGCGGCTGCCGCGGGCATGCAGACAGGTGATCATGCCGGTGAGACCCTCCAGGCCGCCCGGCATGTTGCGCCAGAAGTCGAACTGGTTGCGCTGGTCGAAACCGAGGTTGGGGTAGGCATGCCAGAGGATGACGCAATCAAGGGAGCCGAAGCGCGCCTCGAAGGCGTCGACGTAGTCCTCGACGAGCCATCTTCCGGATTCTCGATCGAGGAACCGTTCGTCCCAGAGCAGGATCTTGTGTGCCGTGAAGCAGCGACCCACCCAGTCGTGGGCAGGATTGGCCCCGGCGAGACCGCATGACTGCCGCCATGCTTTCAGACCATCGCGCCAGGCAGGCCAGTCGCCTGGCTCATCGGGTGCGGCAATCAGGCAGCGTGACATGAGAACAGGGGTTCGCCGATGACGTCGTCGCGCGGTGTCACGCCGAGGCCGGGACCGACGGGAGCGCGCATGACGCCGTCGGCGACGTCCGGCATCCCGGTGGCATTCGACACCGTCGTCCAGTTGTGAAAGTCGACCGTGTGGAGCCGCATCGCTTCCGGCGTGGAAAGCGACATGTGGGCAATGGCCGCACTCGCAATGTCGGCCCCGCCAACACACTCGACCGTGACCATGAGCCCGAGATCGACCGCGAGGTCGCGGATCCGCCTGGCACGGGTGATGCCACCGAACCTGGATATCTTGATGGTGACGCCGTCGGCCACGCCTTCCCGGTGAATGCGCAGCAGCGCATCGAGACTGTCGGCACTCTCATCAAGAACCATCGGAATTGCCGCGTGGCGCCTCACCACCAGGTTCTCGTCGAGAGTCCGGCAGGGTTGTTCGAGAACATAGTCGATCCCCCGCGTCCTCTCGACGAAACGCAAGGCGTCGTGGCTGGTCCAGGCACCGTTGGCGTCGCAGAAGATGATGACACTGCCGTCCATGTCATCGGCAATGGTCTGCAGACGGCCGGCGTCCAGGACCGGGTCGTCTCCCACCTTCACCTGGAGACGGCGGTACCCGTCGGCCACATGACGGCGGGCCGAATCCAGCATGATCTCCGGCGATGCCTGCGATACCGAACGGTAGAGGGCGACGGACATGCCGTCCCGGCCTCCGAGGAATTCGGCCAGGGGGAGTCCGGCCGCCTTCGCGGCGATGTCCCACAAGGCGATGTCGAGCGGCGACTTGACGTCCATCTGACCATGCATCGCCGCATCCATGACACGGGCAAGCTTGCCTGTTTCCCTTGGGTCGGCACCCAGCAACACGGGCCCGAGCCGTTCCAGTCCGGCGCGTACGCCACCGGTGAAGGCCTCGGAGTAGAAGGCGCCAAGAGGAGCGATCTCTCCCCAACCGGTAACTCCCTCATCCGAGTCGACCCTCACAATGGTGGCCGTCTGTCCGTACTCAGTATGATTGCGGCAACGGTAGGAGCCTTCCCGAAAGGGGAGCTCCAGGCCATGGACGGATATGCGGGTTATCTTCATGGGAATGTCCTGCATCGAGGTGACGAAGGGGATGACCGTTCCGCCATGAGACCCTATCGTGAGGCTTGACGAAACGACATCCTGCCTGTGCAACGCTGAAGGGAAGAGGTCATGGGTGAAGGCAGCCAGCGGGTTGCAATTGTAACAGGTGCCACCGCGGGCATTGGGCGAGCCGCCGCACTCGGACTTGCCGATGACGGTTTTCATGTCGTTCTCGCCGGACGCCGCAAGGAACGTCTAGATGGCGTCGTGGCGGAACGCCCGGACCTTGAAGGGCGCCTTGCCGCGATCCAGTGTGACGTCACGCGGCCCGAATCGGTCGGTGACCTCTTTGCCAGCTTCGAACGGCGCTTTTCGCGCCTCGATCTCCTGTTCAACAATGCCGGCATCGGCGCCAGGGCCGTGCCTCTCGAGGATCTGGACATCGACGAGTGGCAGGCCGTGGTCGATACCAACCTGACAGGATCCTTCCTGATGGCGCGCCAGGCGATGCGCATCATGAAGGCTCAGACCCCCAGGGGCGGACGGATCGTCAACAACGGTTCGGTGTCAGCCCACGTACCGCGTCCGTTTTCCGCTCCCTACACGGCGACAAAGCACGCCGTGACCGGTCTCACCCGCTCTATCTGTCTCGATGGCCGATCCCATGACATCTGTTGCAGCCAGATCGATATCGGCAACGCCCTGACCGACATGACCGCGGGCGCGGGCGATGGCCTGGAACAACCCGACGGCCGCGTCGTGCCGGAGCCTGTCATGGACGTCGCCAATGTCGTCAACACCATTCTCGTGATCGCCAACATGCCGCTCGATGCCAACATCCCCTTCGTGACCGTCATGGCCAACGCCATGCCGTACATCGGCAGGGGGTGACGGTTGCGCAAGCCCGGGCGATCTCCCTATAATCGCGGCTCGCGGACCATCATAACCGCTCGGGGACACGATCCATGGAACTGACTGGCGCCGGACTTGCGATCTGGATGTTCTGCGGCTTTCTGCTCGCCGCCATTCTGGCCATGCTGTGCCGCGGGTTTGGCAAGGCCACGGAAATGAACACCGAATTCCTTGCCAACATGGGATTCTTCTGGTCGATCCTTCCCGTGGGCATCTTTGCCGCCAGCGGCTACTTTCCCTTTCTGGACATCAGTGTCCTGGCGCCCTTTGGCTATGTTCTCGGCGTCATCCCACTGGCCGTCATCATGACGCAACGGACCGCTCCCGAACTCGCACCACCGGTCTTCGGCCATGACAAGCAGGGGCGGGTTGCCATGTTCGCCTGCACAACGCACGAGGTGCTCACCACCCTGCTCTATGTCCTTCTCGCCTTCATGGTGTGCACCATCTTCCTGTGGGACGAACTCTATCGCTGACGGTGGCTGAGGGCTTCGCGTGATGTTGACTTTGCGGGGGCTCGCACTATAACGCTCGTCTGCCATGGCGGCAGCGCGAAGACTGGCGGAACCGACGATGTATGCAGTCATCCAGACCGGCGGCAAACAGTACCGGGTGGAGCCCGAGGGCGTGCTCAGCGTGGAGCGCCTCGATGGCAACCCGGGCGATATCGTCGAGTTCACGAAAGTCCTGATGGTCGGTAGCGAGGATGCGATCGACACGAACGCCACCGGCGCCAGCGTGAAGGCCGAGATCCTGGAACACAAACGTCAGGCCAAGATTCTCGTCTTCAAGAAGAAACGCCGGAAGAAGTACCGTCGGCGCGCCGGCCACCGCCAGCAACAGACCGTCGTCCGGGTGAGGGAGATCCTCGACAGTCCCTCAGGCGACGACGCCTGACGAGAGAGGATTGATCCATGGCCCACAAGAAAGCAGGCGG